>JAGOUM010000187.1 GCA_018061265.1 Rhodoferax sp.
GTTGGCTGAGTCACCAATCACAGCGATCAGCTTGCGTACGCCAGACTGCTCTGCGCGGCGTACCAATTCAGTCAGCATCGCTCTACCGAGTCCGTTTGCTGACGCATCGGGTGACAGATAAATCGAAACCTCGGCCGAGAACCGATATGCTGGGCGGGGCTTGAACCAGTTGCAATAAGCGAAACCGAGCACCGACTCTTGCTCTATGGCCACCAAATATGGCAAATCTCTGGCGAGAACCTCATCTCGGCGCTGCATCATTTCCGATGCACTGGGTGGGGTCAACTCAAACGTCCCGGTACCGTGGAGAACATGGTGTCCGTAAATGTTGGTAATTTGCGGCAGGTCACTGCTTTGGCTGGCTCGTATGATTGTCATGGTATTGCTGCTGGTTATAATGTCAGGTTGCTTGGCGTGTCGCTGACCGGGTGGTCATGTCGCGTGTCTCAAACGTCAGGCTCGGTACTCAATTTTCGTGGAAACCAGTTTCCACTTCCCAAAGGAACAATTATGGTCGTCATTCGACTCGCCCGTGGTGGTGCCAAGGCCCGCCCGTTTTTTAACATTGTTGTGGCTGACAAGCGCAATCGTCGTGATGGTCGTTTTATCGAGCGTATTGGTTTCTACAACCCGATTGCGACAGCCAGCGAAGAGTCGATCCGCATTGCGCAAGATCGTTTGACCTACTGGCGCGGTGTTGGTGCACAGGCTTCTGCGACGGTTGAGCGCCTGATCGCGCAGGCTGCCAAGAAAGCGGCTTGAGTGTTCTGATGTTGCCCGGCCTTGAGGCTGCTGAGCTTCCGGCAGACGCAGTTGAAGTCGGGCGCATCCTTGATGCCTGGGGTATCAAGGGCTGGTTCCGTGTTTTGCCCTACAGCGCCGCTCCCGAGGCGCTTTTCTCTTCCAAGCGCTGGTATCTACAACCAGCCGAAGTTGGTGAGAAAACCTTTTCCGGTGTGGCCAGACTGGCCATCAAGGAATCCAAATCCCATTCTGACAGTGTTGTCGCCTGTGCGCATGAGGTCAATGACCGCAGTGCCGCAGACCTTTTGCGGGGTGCCCGCATTTTTATCAGTCGTGCGAGTTTTCCGACGACCCAACAAGATGAGTACTACTGGGTTGATCTGATTGGATTGACGGTGGTCAATCGAGAAGGCGAATGCCTTGGCATCGTTCGTGATTTGCTGGCGACCGGTCCACAAACCGTTCTGGTGATTGACAAGGAAGTCGACGGCCTGATCCAGCAGCGGATGATCCCCTTTGTCGCGGTTTACATTGACAAAGTGGATCTGGATGGTCGCCGAATACAGGTTGACTGGCAGTCTGACTACTGAGCACGCTTCGCGCTGCTGTCGACATGCGATTTGACGTCATCACCCTGTTTCCTGAACTATTTACACCGTTTTTCAGTACAGGTATTACCCGTCGGGCATTCGAGGGCCTGCAACTCGATGTGCAGTTGCACAACCCGCGAGACCATGCCATCGGAAACTATCGTCGCATTGACGATCGTCCCTTTGGTGGCGGACCCGGCATGGTCATGATGGCCGAACCGCTGCACCAGTGCCTGACGAGTATTCAGTTCACGCGTGGCGGGTCTGTGCCGGTTGTTCTGTTCTCTCCCATTGGGCAAGCCTTGAATCACGCGGTTGTTGAGCGTTGGGCTGCCAGTGACGGTGGCATATTATTGTGTGGACGTTATGAGGGCATTGACCAGCGTTTCATTGACACCCATGTGACTGAGCAAATCAGTCTGGGAGATTTTGTGTTGTCTGGCGGCGAAATTGCCGCGCTGGCACTGCTCGATGCCGTGGCACGGCTGCAGCCTGGAGTGCTCGGTGATGCCGACAGCCATGCGCAGGACAGTTTCAACCCGGCCCTCGACGGCTTGCTGGACTGTCCCCACTTTACCCGGCCCGAAAGCTGGCAGGGTTTGCCGGTACCCGCCGTGTTGCTTTCCGGGCACCATGAACATATTGAGCGTTGGCGGCGTGATCAACGCCTGTTGTTGACCATGCAGCTGCGCCCGGACCTGATTGACCGGGCGCGTTCACTTGGGCGTTTGAACAAGGTAGATGAGGCGGTTCTTATCAAGCTATAATCATTGGCTCACCGATCCTCTGTCAAACCGCCCCGATGTCAATTTCTGTACTTCGGGCAATTCCCAATCCTGGTGATGGTTCTGGCAAGATCTCAGAAAGCAAACTATGAATCTGATTCAAATTCTTGAGCAAGAAGAAATTGCTCGTCTCAACAAGACCATCCCCGATTTTGGGCCCGGCGACACTGTAGTGGTCAGTCTGAATGTGGTTGAAGGTAACCGCAAGCGGATCCAGGCCTATGAAGGTGTGGTGATTGCCAAGCGTAACCGTGGTCTCAACAGCGGTTTCACCGTGCGCAAGATTTCGAGCGGCGAGGGTGTGGAGCGCACCTTCCAGACCTACAGTCCGCTGATTGCTGGTATCGAGGTCAAACGCCGTGGTGATGTGCGCCGCGCCAAACTGTACTATCTGCGCGACCGCAGCGGCAAGTCGGCGCGTATCAAGGAAAAGCTGCCAGCTCGCAAGGTTGCCACTGCTGCTTGATCAAGTGCTAGGGTAGATAAACCGCCTCGTGCTCGCACAGGCGGTTTTTTTTCGCCCGGCTTTGTTCATGTCGATCAACAAATCACCACAGATAGATCCTCGACTTGTGCCGGTGACACATGTTGATCATCATTTGCCACCGGTGCCGGCAGCCCATTTAAAAGCCGACGCACTGCGAGCGCGTTTTGCTTCGCCACCTGTGTGGCAGCCAGAGTTGCTTGCTGAAAAAAAGTTCATGGATCGACCTCCGAAGCAGGCGGCCGTGTTGATCGGCATTGTGATGCGGCCAACGCCGACGGTGTTGCTGACCCAGCGCACCGAGCATTTGTCAACCCATTCAGGGCAGATCGCGTTCCCGGGCGGCAAGGTCGATGACACCGACCACGATGCAAGTGCTGCGGCATTGCGTGAGGCCGAGGAGGAGGTGGGCCTGCGCGGTTGCAACATCGAGGTATTGGGTCAGTTGCCGGTGTACACCACCGGTTCGGCGTTTCTGGTGACGCCGGTGGTGGCATTGATTGAGCCGGGTTTTGATTTGCTTCCCAATGCTGACGAGGTGAAAGAAGTATTTGAAGTCCCGTTGCAGTTCCTGATGGATCCGGCGAACCATCGGCACCATCAGGTCTTCTGGCAGGGCACCCAGCGCCACTGGTTGTCCATGCCATATCAGGACGGTGAGACCGAGCGCTTCGTTTGGGGAGCCACCGCTGGAATGTTGCGCAACTTCTACCGGTTTTTGAGCGCCGGTTAAAGGCATTCGCACACGCAGCCGCTATGATCATTGCATGAGCTTTATCTCGGTACTGTTCGCATTGCTGTTGGAGCAGGCCCGGCCACTGACTCCCGGCAACTTCATCCACGTAGCCATGCGTGCATGGGTGCGTTGGTGCACTCGCAATTTTGATGCCGGAAAACCGGCCCATGGCTGGCTTGCCTGGGGCTTTGCCGTGGTGCTGCCGTCTTTGCTGGCACTGACCATCTACTGGATACTGGGAACCTATGTGGGCTGGTGGCTGGCGCTGCTCTGGAGCGCCCTGGTTCTGTATGCTGCGTTGGGTTTTCGCCAGTTCAGCTCGCATTTCACCCGAATCCGTGACGCGCTGGTCAACGATGACGATGTTCGTGCTGCCGAGTTGATGGCCAGCTGGCAAAAATTGGAAGCCTGTCAGATGCCGCGCAGCACAATCATCGCCAAGGTGATCGAGTTTTCTGTCCTGGCGGCGCACCGGCATGTGTTTGGCGTGCTGGCATGGTTTTCCGTTCTGGCCGCCTTTGGCTTGGGCCCAACCGGCGCGGTACTGTACCGTCTGAGTGAGTTTGTGGTCCGGTACTGGCTGCACAAGGGCAATTCCCTGGATCAGCCGGTCAGTCATGCACTGCGCTGCAACGCACAAAACGCCTGGGCGCTGATTGACTGGTTACCAGCGCGTGTTACCTCCGTCGGGTTTGCCGTCATGGGCAATTTCGAGGAGGCGGTGGACGCCTGGCGGCGATATGCTCAAAGTGCTGATGCCAGCAATGATGGCCTGGTTCTGGCAGCAACGGCTGGTGCAGTCAACATTCACCTGACGGGTTCGACCCTGAACGCTGAACGTGAAACCTTGGGCCAAGGTGCCATCCTCAGTGATGAAATATCGGATGGGCGTCCTGCCCCCGAGTTGGCGCATCTCGCCATTGTGGTCGGTCTGGTGTGGCGTACCGTGGTCATGTGGATTGTGCTGCTGGCACTATTGACGCTGGCTCGCCTGTTGGGGTAAATGGGCAAGAATATGCTGTTGGCCCCTTTTTAGTTGTGATACCTCGCTATATTTTCGGTAGAGAAAGTTGATGACGTCTCGTTTTTTCAGCCCTGTGGTCGAACGACTGGTTCCGTATGTGCCCGGTGAACAGCCCAAATTGCAGAATTTGCTCAAGCTCAACACCAACGAGAACCCATACCCGCCATCACCCCGCGTGATTGCTGCCATCACCCAGGCCGCGCAGCAGGGGCTGCAGTTGTACCCTGACCCACAGGCCACTGCCTTGCGCGCTGCCATTGCCAATTGCCACGGGTTACCGCCAGAGCAGGTTTTTCTCGGCAACGGCTCGGATGAGGTGTTGGCACACGCTTTTTTTGCTTTCTTCCAGCAGGGCTGCCCGCTGTTGATGCCGGACATCAGCTACAGTTTCTACAAGGTGTATTGTGGTTTGTACAGCATTGATGTGCGTACCGTACCATTGACCAACGCCATGCAAGTCGACATAGGGGACTATGTTGTTTCCGGCGGGCAGAGTGTGGCCGGTGTGGTGATTGCCAACCCCAATGCACCCACGGGCATTGGCCTGCCATTGGCATCAATCGAGCAATTGTTGCAGCTTCATCCCGGTCGGGTGGTGCTGGTTGACGAAGCCTATGTTGATTTTGGCGGGCAAAGTGCCATCCCGCTGATTGCACGCTATCCGAATTTGCTGGTGGTGCACACCTTGTCCAAGTCACGTTCGCTGGCCGGCTTACGTGTTGGCTTCGCGTGCGGCCAGGCCCATTTGATCGATGCGCTGCAGCGGGTCAAAGACAGCTTTAACTCTTACCCGCTGGATCGGCTGGCCATTGCCGGTGGCGTGGCGGCGTTTGAGGATCAGGCCTATTTTGATCAAACCTGCAAGGCCGTGATGGACAGCCGCGAGGGCCT
>JAGOUM010000188.1 GCA_018061265.1 Rhodoferax sp.
GAATTGTCAAAACGCACTGACATCGTCGAACAGGTCAAGGTCAAAATTGAAAAAACTGCCAGTGACAGCAAGTTTTCAGACTGTCTGCATCTGCCCAACCTGGGTGACCATCCGGACGATCAGGCCGTGCTGCAATATGCCATGGGGCGTGAACACACCGCCATGAGCCACTATCAGGAACTCTCGCTGTCCGCGCCCGAGGGACCCATCCGCGACCTGTTCAAGTTTCTTGCCGGTGAAGAGACCTCGCACAAACTTGAATTGGAAAAACTTTACTACGAAACCGTGCATCGCGGTGGTGGCGTCTAGGCAAGCCAACCCGGACCTCGTGCAACGCACAGTAGTTGAAGCAATATGACCGGATCGCTGCATTCGGGCTTTATCCAGGTTGAGCATCGCCGCAACGCCAGGTATTTTCCTCAGCAAGTAGCTCTCCATTGGTGTCGGTCGTCTCCCCGCCCACGGTAAACAAGGATCGACCATACACCGTTACAGCACCGGCCAGTCCACCTGGCCGGTCAACGGTTTTAGTCAAGCTCAGAACAGATCAAACCGATCGGCGTTCATCACCTTGACCCAGGCGGCACAGAAGTCGTACACGAACTTCTCGCGGCTGTCGTCCTGCGCATACAGCTCGGCGTAGGCACGCAGGATCGAATTGGAGCCAAACACCAGATCAACCCGGGTCGCCGTCCAGCGGGTTTCGCCGCTGGCGCGGCCGCGAATGTCGTAGCTGTTGCGTCCGGTCGGCACCCAGCTATTGGCCATGTCAGTCAGGTTGACAAAGAAGTCATTGCTGAGAACGCCGACGCGGTTGGTGAACACGCCGTGGCGGCTGCCACCGTGGTTGACACCCAGCACCCGCATTCCGCCAATCAGTGCCGTCATTTCTGGTGCCGTCAAGCCCATCAGTTGGACACGGTCCAGCAGCAATTCTTCGGGCTGCACCACGTAGTTTGCCTTCAGCCAATTGCGAAAACCGTCGTGAACTGGCTCCAGCACGTCAAACGACTCAGCATCGGTCATCTCTGCACTGGCATCGCCCCGGCCTGGTGCAAACGGGACGCTGATGTCCACCCCGGCTGCGTGCGCTGCTTGTTGCACACCAACGTTACCGGCCAGCACGATGGTGTCTGCCACGCTGGCACCAAAGCGCGCCGCCAGCGGCTCCAGCACAGTCAGCACGCGGGCCAGGCGCTCGGGCTCGTTGCCCGCCCAATCTTTCTGGGGGCTAAGACGAATGCGCGCGCCATTGGCACCACCGCGCTTATCCGAGCCACGGAAGGTGCGTGCGCTGTCCCAGGCGGTGGCAACCAGCTCGCTGGTCGACAAACCACTGGCGGCAATGGCGGCCTGAAGCGCTGCCACGTCATAGTCGCTGCGGCCACCGGGGACCGGGTCTTGCCAAATCAGGTCATCAGCGGGCACCTCGGGGCCGATGTAGCGCGCCTTTGGACCCATGTCGCGGTGCGTCAGCTTGAACCAGGCGCGGGCAAAGGTCTCGCTGAAGTACGCCGGGTCTTTGTGGAAACGCTCGGAAATCTGGCGGTACGCCGGGTCCATCTTCATCGCCATGTCGGCATCGGTCATGATGGGGTTGTAGCGGATCGCCGGGTCTTGCACATCCACCGGCTTGTCTTCTTCACGGATGTTGATCGGCTCCCACTGCCAGGCACCCGCCGGGCTTTTCTTCAGTTCCCACTCGTAACCCAGTAACAGATCAAAGTAGCCGTTGTCCCAGCGCGTGGGGTGCGTGGTCCAGGCACCTTCCAGCCCGCTGGTGACGGTATCGCGTCCGATGCCCCGGGTGCTGTGGTTCATCCAGCCCAGGCCTTGCTCCTGAAGGTCAGCGCCCTCTGGCTCCGGGCCGAGATTTTTCGCGCTGCCATTGCCGTGACATTTGCCCACGGTGTGGCCACCGGCGGTCAGTGCCACGGTTTCCTCGTCGTTCATGGCCATGCGGGCAAAGGTGACGCGTACATCGTGCGCGGTTTTCAGCGGGTCGGACTGGCCGTTGACGCCTTCGGGGTTCACATAGATCAGGCCCATCTGCACAGCGGCCAGCGGGTTTTCCAGCGTCTCTCGGCTCTCGCCATCGTAGCGGCTGGCACCCAGCCACTCCTTCTCAGCGCCCCAATAAGCATCTTTTTCAGGATGCCAGATGTCTTCGCGGCCAAAGGCGAATCCAAACGTCTTCAAACCCATGGACTCGTAGGCCACGTTGCCGGCCAGGATGATCAGGTCCGCCCAGCTGATTCGTTTGCCGTACTTCTGCTTGATCGGCCACAGCAGGCGCCGCGCCTTGTCGAGGTTGGCGTTGTCGGGCCAGGAGTTGATCGGGGCAAAGCGCTGGTTGCCGGTGCCGGCACCGCCCCGCCCATCGGACACCCGGTAGGTACCAGCCGAGTGCCATGCCATGCGGATCATCAGCCCGCCGTAATGTCCCCAGTCGGCCGGCCACCAGGGCTGGCTGTTGGTCATGAGTGCGGTCAGGTCTTTTTTGAGCGCATCCACATCGAGTTTTTTGACTTCGTCGCGGTAGTTGAAGTCGGCACCCAGCGGGTTGGACTTGCTGTCATGCTGGTGCAGGATATCCAGGTTCAGTGCGTTGGGCCACCAGGCCATCGGGGTCTTGCTGCTGGAGGTATTGCCACCGTGCATGACGGGGCATTGACCGGATGAGTTATTGGATTGGGCTTGCACGAACTACTCCTTTAAAAGGTTGACTAAATTAGGCGGGTAAGAGAGTCTATGCCCTGGCAAGTCATTCAGGGGTTGGTTTTCTCAATCGTCACCATAGCCAATGCGGGCGATTGACCAAAGCAAAATGCTCAAACTTGCCCTGTTGTCACGGTGTCAAGAAGCAGGCAAAAACGCTCTTACATTCCCTTTTTTCCGAAATCAATTTCAATTTTTATCCACTTAAACATGGTGTCTTTGACATAGACTAAACCCAATGTCGCAGGCAGTGTTGACCCAGCCGGTCAACTTGGTGAATCGCGAAGCCTGCGTGACATCTAACATTGAGAACTCTTTATGCAAACCATTGCTCCCATGTGGCTGTGGGCCACCTTTGTCGGTATCGTGCTGGTGTCCCTGTTCATTGATTTTGTCGTGCTCAAAAAGCAGGGCTCGCACGACATCGGCGTCAAAGAGGCGTTGAACTGGTCGCTGGTCTGGATTGGTCTGAGCTTTATGTTCAATGCGCTGTTTTGGTGGGCGGTCAAAGACAGCACCGGCTCAAGCGAGATCGCCAACACCAAGTCACTTGAATTTCTCACCGGCTACCTGATCGAGAAATCACTGGCTGTGGACAACATCTTCGTGTTTTTGATGATCTTCACCTACTTCGCGGTGCCCACGCACTTTCAGAAACGCGTGCTGATGATCGGCATCATCGGCGCCATCGTGCTGCGCACCGTCATGATTCTGGTGGGTGGCTGGCTGTTGGCCGAGTTCCACTGGATCCTGTATGTGTTCGGCGCTTTCCTGATCCTCACCGGTGTCAAGATGTGGTGGGCTGCTGGCAAGGAGCCCGACCTCAACGACAACCCGGCGCTGAAGCTGCTGCGCAAGCTGCTGCCGGTGAGCAAAAACTACGACGGCGAGAAGTTCTGGACGGTCGAAAACGGCAAGAAGATCGCCACTCCCCTGTTTATGGTGATCTGCCTGATTGCGTTGACTGACGTGATCTTTGCCGTGGACTCCATCCCCGCCATCTTTGCCATCACCAGCGACCCGTTCATTGTGCTCACCAGCAACGTGTTTGCCATCCTGGGTCTGCGCGCCATGTATTTCTTGCTGGCGGCGGTGGCCAACAAGTTCCACCTGCTCAACTACGGGCTGGCGGTGATTCTGGTGTTTATTGGCACCAAGATGTGCCTGATTGATATCTACAAGATCCCGGTGCTGTTCTCGCTGGGCGTGGTGGTGGGCATTCTGGCCCTGACCATGCTGCTGAGTGTGCGAACCGCCAAGCCTGAGTCCAAGGGCTAAGCGGCCTGACGGCAGGGCCACCCTGTCTGACTGCTGCGCCGACGCCCTTGAGGGTGCGCAAGGGCCGTTTGAATACCGCATGCCATGCGCCAACGCAGATGTAACGAACTGCGTTGGCAACAGTCATTCTGGATGCTTGACATCTATAGGCTGAATTGGCCATTAACCTACGTTTTATAGGCGTTGTCAGCTCTTCTATCTGTCGCTTGAAAGTGTTGCCTGTTGAGTCGAGGTTAACGGTCTTCTTCATGCCCAATGCTACATTTGAGTCTGGGGCCGAGAAGGTCAGCAAAGCAGCGGGAGCCGACCGCCACCAATGCCCGGTTCCGAGAAGTCCAACGGACCTCCCCCGCCAAGCGCCGGGTGTTGCACGAGGGGCAGACACCGCGTCCCTTGCAGGAATAGGCCAGAAAGTAGGGGTATCATGGACGTAATGCGAAAACTATTACCTTAGCAAACCTAGAGATTTACAAAAATAATCTTTTTTCAGATAGTTCCGTTATAGAAAACTCATCTCCTTGCAACTGCCCAAAAGGCATATTTACCGATAAGTGAATAAATTATGGAATTTCTGTTTCGACCAATAGTTCATACAAGCGATGAAATAGAAATGGGCCATGCGCTTTGGCACTATCCCGTATCTGGATGCGATGCAGTTTCAGCAACAGCTAATGCCAATGGCTTCACGCCATTGACTGCCATTGACAGAGAACTTGGGTGGAATCGTGATGTTGTTGTTAATGCAGCAAATGCATGCAACAGCAAACAAGAGGTCTGTGTTGTTTCGCTCTCACCTGTATTGTTTTTGGTGCCAGCTACGAAGGGAAAGGGTGACGCTCTTTTTTTAATTAGTGACCTAGTAGCCGCTACTCGTGTAGTCAATGTCAAGGCATTACATATGACCCACTTCGGATTTATCCAAGGCAATATACCAATGCCCGAGATTTTTACTGTGTTGCAATACCTTTTAAACAATTCCTGTACGTTAGGGCTCAATAGAATTGTTTTTGACATAGATAGCAGAATTCAATCTAGCTTTTACAAGTTACTTGCGGCAGGGTTCTCAATTCCTCCAAGCAATAAGTTCTGAAAGAGTTGACGTTTTTTAGGGAAACTCTGCATAAGTCGACATGACTTTTGTTAAAGAAAACACCCTCTAGCCCACTCTGAATATACTCTCGTTGCTTTATAATAAATAGCATGAAATCCAGCAGTATTCAGCCTTCTTTGGG
>JAGOUM010000189.1 GCA_018061265.1 Rhodoferax sp.
CAGTCTGTACGCCGCACTGAACCTGAAAAAGCCGACCCAAGATGCCCAGTTAAGCCTTCTGTAGTGGCAGATTTGACGACTGCCCTATATGAATCAATGCTTTACGTCAGTTGGTGTCGAACTCGGGAGCACCACCAGATCGGGCGTACTGGCACGCAGTATGGACAGCCCGGTTTGCGCGTCCCCGGCATGATCAAACTGGTAGCCCGATTGACGCAGATACTCACCGACCATGTGGGCCAGACGCACGTCGTCTTCTATCATTAACAAGTGTTGGTTCATTGGCGCAGTCTATTGAAGTGCCACAACGCAGGCTTGTAGCTCAGGTAAAGTTAGGTAAATTCTTTCTTTACTACTCTAATCGTAGCGATATGGCCTTTTAAATCAAGCGCTAGAGCTCAATTTGATGCGGGAAGCAAACCAGACCAGAACGAGTACTGGCAGTCCCAAAAAGGCGGTGCCCACAAAAAATTCCGCGTAGCCGAACGCGTCCACATAACGGCCGGAGTAGCCCGCCAGAAACTTCGGCAACAACAGCATCATTGAACTGAATAGCGCGTACTGTGTGGCCGAATAATTCACATTGGTGAGGCTCGACAAATAGGCAATAAACGCGGCTGACGCCACCCCGCCAGCCAGGTTATCTGCGGAGATGACAAATATCAGCCCTGTGAGGTCATGTCCACGTGAACTCAAGGCGGCAAAGAGCAGATTGCTGGCCGCAGAAAGGACCGCGCCGAGCATCAGAACCCTCATCACCCCAAAGCGCAGCGCCAGAGCACCGCCAACAAATGCACCCGTCAATGTCATGATGACACCATAGATCTTGGTCACTGCGGCGACTTCATCTTTGCTGTAGCCCATGTCAACATAAAAGGGATTGGCCATGATCCCCATGACAACATCGCTGATTCGGTAGGTGCCAATCAAGGCCAGGATCAACACAGCATGCCATCGGTATCGATGCAGAAAATCTTCAAAGGGAGCAATCAGAGCGCCGCGCAACCATTCGGCCAAAGTCCGGGCAGGCGGTATTGGCAGTACGCTTGGCTCTGGCGACAGCAACACGGTGACAACTCCGACCAGCATACATCCCGCCATCACCAGATAGGCGGTCTGCCAGGCACCATGCTGATAGGCACCAAGTGCCGGGTCCTGGGCACGCGCCGCAATCCATAATACGCCAGCGCCTGCCCAGATCATCGCCAGCCGGTACCCGGTCTGATAGGCTGCAGCGAGCGCAGCCTGACGGTTAACCCCGGCAGATTCAATTCGATAGGCATCCAACGCGATATCCTGGGTGGCTGATCCGAATGCCACTGCCAAAGCACCCCATACGACCGGGGTCAACGCCACCTGGGGATCGTTAAATGACATCGCTACCAAGCCGCCAACAATGAACAGCTGTGACAGCAACAACCAGCTTCGGCGTCGCCCAAGTGCCCGGGTCAAGAGCGGAAATTGCAGTCGGTCGACAAGCGGCGCCCACAGCCACTTGAACGCATAGGCCAGACCGACCCAGCTTAAATAGCCGATCGTGGTCCGGTCGATACCTGCTTCACGCAACCAGAAACTGAGCGTGCCAAGCACCAGAAGGAGCGGCAAACCCGCAGAGAACCCAAGCAACAACAGACGCAAAGCACTTGGTTCGAGATACACCCTCAGTGAGTCCGACCAGCTTGGTCGGGCTGGGTCCGCGCCCGGCTTTTCGTCTGTCATGGTCTTGGCCTTTTTGATCCGTGACTGCGAGTCTTAGGGTTGGTCAACCCCAAAGCAAAACGCCCACATATTGTGGGCGTTTTGCTTTGGGGTAAACCCGTTTGATTTGGTTGCGCGAGAAGGATTTGAACCTCCGACCTTTGGGTTATGAGCCCAACGAGCTACCAGACTGCTCCATCGCGCGGTATGATGCTATTGTACCTTACTCAGCTACTGCAACTGCTGCTTCAGACGTTGTTTCTACCGCCCGGTCGACAAATTCGACCAATGCCATGGGCGCGTTGTCACCCACCCGAAAACCCATCTTTAAAATTCGTGTGTAACCACCCGGGCGCGCCTTGAAACGCGGACCCAGAACATCAAACAACTTGACAACACTGTCACGATCACGCAGGCGATCAAATGCAAGGCGGCGATTGGCCACGGTAGCTTCTTTTGCCAAAGTGATCATTGGCTCAACCACCCTACGAAGCTCTTTTGCCTTTGGCACCGTGGTCTTGATTGCCTCATGAGTGATCAATGAGTTCATCATGTTGCGAAGCATCGCCAAACGATGCGACGAAGTTCTGTTGAGTTTACGTAAACCGTGTCCGTGACGCATGATAATTTCCTTTGCTTATAAAACAGGCAGCCGTATCAGGTACTGCCCGGTGCACTGATGATCAGCGCTTTTCTAGTGCAGCTGGAGGCCAGCTTTCCAGTTTCATTCCAAGTGTCAAACCGCGAGAGGCCAACACTTCCTTGATTTCGTTGAGTGACTTGCGGCCCAGGTTCGGAGTCTTGAGCAGTTCGTTCTCGGTCCGCTGGATCAGGTCACCGATGTAATAAATGTTCTCGGCCTTAAGGCAATTGGCCGAGCGGACCGTAAGCTCCAGTTCATCCACAGGACGCAACAGAACCGGGTCGAATTGCACACCGCCACGCGATGATGAAGACACGATGGTGTCGATTTCGCCACCTTCAAGCTGTGCAAAGACGGCGAGTTGCTCAACCAGAATTTTGGCCGAGGCCCGAACCGCATCCTCCGCAGAAAGAGCACCGTTGGTTTCGATATCCACAATCAATTTATCAAGGTCTGTACGCTGCTCGACCCGGGCACTCTCAACGGTATAGCTGACGCGGCGTACCGGCGAAAACGAGGCATCCAGCACAATACGACCAATCGACTTGGACGGCTCGTCTCCATGCCGACGAATGGTGCCGGGCACATAACCGCGCCCTTTTTCCACCTTGATCTGCATGTCAATTTTGCCGCCAGCCGCCAAATTGGCGATGATGTGTGACGGGTTGATGATCTCCACATCATGCGGTGTTTGAATGTCCCCTGCGCACACCACGCCTTCGGTGTCCTTGCGCAAACTCAGTGTCACTTCATCACGATTGTGTAGCTTGAACACCACGCCCTTGAGGTTCAAAAGAATGTTGACCACATCCTCGTGAACACCGTCGATCGAAGAGTACTCGTGTAACACACCGGCAATGGTGACTTCGGTGGGTGCGTAACCCGGCATAGAAGACAACAGGACACGTCGCAGTGCGTTACCCAAAGTGTGACCGTAACCACGCTCAAAAGGCTCAAGCACCACTTTGGCACGATTGGTCGACAACTGCTCGACCTGAATTGTCTTGGGCTTTAACAAATTACTTTGCATGAAAAATCCTCTCAATACCCCCGATTCGTTACATCGGTAAGGCTGACTAAAAGAACAAAAGTCGGAGCCGACTTTTGCTGCAAACCTGTGACAATTTCAGATTAGCGAGAGTAAAGCTCAACAATCAGCGACTCATTGACATCAGCAGCAAACTGGTCACGATCAGGGACGGCCTTGAACACCCCTTCGGCTTTGTCGGCATTCACGTCTACCCAGGCTGGCATGCCCACCTGCTGTGCCAACTGCAGCGCCTCTAGCACCCGATTTTGCTTGGCTGACTTCTCACGCACGGAAATCACATCACCCACCTTGACCATGTAAGACGGAATGTTGACCGACTTTCCATTCACCAGCATCGCCTTGTGTGAGACCAGCTGACGTGCCTCGGCGCGAGTCGAGCCAAAACCCATCCGGTAAACCACATTGTCCAGACGGGTCTCGAGCAGGGCCAACAAATTGGAGCCCGTGTTGCCCTTGCGACGGTCAGCTTCCTGGAAATAACGACGGAACTGTTTTTCCATCACGCCATACATCCGCTTGACCTTCTGCTTTTCACGCAGTTGTAGCCCGAAGTCCGAAGTGCGCGCACCAGAGGTACGCCCATGTTGACCCGGTTTAGAGTCGAACTTCGCTTTGTCTCCAATAGAGCGCCGTGCGCTCTTGAGGAACAGATCAGTGCCTTCACGGCGAGAGAGTTTGGCCTTGGGGCCGAGGTAACGTGCCACTTGAATTTCCTTTTAATCATCTGCCGCAAACATGCGGGAGCCACAGTCATTAAAGCTGTGGCGGTGGGCTTGGTTGAGAGAAACTAAATGCGACGGCGTTTCTGCGGACGGCAACCATTGTGCGGTACCGGAGTCACGTCAGCGATCATGTTGATCCGAATGCCCAATGCAGCCAGGGCACGAACTGAAGATTCTCGGCCTGGGCCCGGACCCTTGATTTCAACATCAAGGTTCTTGATCCCCTGCTCAATGGCAGCACGGCCAGCGACCTCAGATGCCACCTGCGCAGCAAACGGCGTTGACTTGCGTGAGCCTTTGAAGCCTTGGCCTCCAGAAGACGCCCACGACAACGAGTTCCCTTGCCGGTCAGTGATGGTAATGATCGTGTTATTGAAGGAGGCGTGAACGTGCGCTATGCCGTCCGCGACATTTTTACGAACTTTCTTGCGGACTCGTTGAGCGGCGTTGTTCGCTGGTGCTTTAGCCATGGTTATCTTTCAAAATGCTTATTTTTTCAACGAAGCGGCCGCCTTGCGTGGCCCTTTGCGCGTGCGGGCATTGGTCCGAGTACGCTGACCTCGCAACGGTAATCCACGACGATGACGGAAGCCCCGATAACAACCAATATCCATCAAACGTTTGATGTTCATGGTCGTCTCACGACGCAGGTCACCCTCAATGGTGAACTTTGCTACTTCATCACGAACTTTTTCAAGCTCGGAATCAGTGAGATCCTTGATTTTCTTTGAATAATCAATTCCACAGGCCTCACAAATCTTGCGCGCGCGGCTACGACCGACGCCGAAAATGGCAGTCAAGCCAATCTCCGAATGCTTCTGTGGCGGAATGTTGATACCAGCAATACGTGCCATTTTGGTCCTCTATAACTTTTGCAATTAACCCTGGCGCTGCTTGTGGCGAGGATCTGAACAGATCACACGCACAATGCCATGCCGCCGAATAATCTTGCAGTTACGGCATATTTTTTTTACCGAAGCCGAAACTTTCATTTCACTCTCCTAAACAAATCATTAAAAGACT
>JAGOUM010000190.1 GCA_018061265.1 Rhodoferax sp.
GATCACCGGCTGGGAAGAGGCCGAGCCAGACCACAAGTAAATCCGGTCGCCCGGCTTATTTGGCCTCACAGCTGCCGCCCAGCCGCTTGCTTTGCAGGTGGTTGGTCATGTCAAATTTCTGGCCGCCAGTGACCCCGCTCATACGGATGGTGCCCGCCCACTGGTTGGCGTCACCCTTCATCTCGCCAATACCGGTCATCACCTCGCCGTCCTTGACACAGCGCACCTTCCAGGATGAGCCGTTGCTGTTTATCTTGACGTCGCTCATGGTGCAATCCTTGTCGGCTGAATGCCGAGGATCTCGCTCAGCGCCCTTGGGTACACACAGCTTCATTGTCACCGGGGGCATGGCCATCGGCATGCCAACCATCTCCATTTTGGTGGTCAATTGCCAATATTCACCCGGTTCGGCCATCACTGGCAACGCCAAACTGGTCACCGCAGCGATCAGCAAGGTTTTACCTCTACGTCTGCGCATCGTCATCTTGTACCCCTTCTTTCTGATGATTTGAGCCCAGCCAGTCCAGGCAAGACACTCATTATTCACCAGTGCTGGAATGCCGAGGGCAGCCCAGTTGCTGCCCAGGTCGCCTCGTCGATGCCGACCCCTGGTCGACTCGGCCTAAAGCGCGCTGAATCAGCCGGGCGCTGCGTTTTGCGCAGGTCAAGGAGGAGGCCGAAGGCCGAGGGACACGCAGCAAAACACATCGCCCGGCTGATGGGTGGCACCCATGCCGGATGAGACCCTCTCACGCCATTAGTTGCACATTCCCCCCCGCAGCGGTGGTGTTGACGGTGATGGTCTGCTCGGCGCAAAAGCGGTACAGGTAATGCGGCCCGCCCGCCTTGGGGCCGGTGCCACTCAGGCCCTCGCCGCCAAAAGGCTGCACGCCCACCACGGCACCAATCTGGTTGCGGTTGATGTAAACGTTGCCGATGTGGGCGGCGCGCGCCAGCGCTTGGGCGCGGCTGTCGATGCGGGTCTGGATGCCTAAAGTGAGGCCGTAACCCAGCGCGTTGATTTGCTCGATCACCTTGTGCGGATCACCACCCCAGCGCACGATGTGCAGCACCGGGCCAAAAATCTCGTCTTTGAGATCGCTGATGTGCTGCACCTCAAAGGCTTGTGGCGCAATCAGATTAGGTATTGAATCCATAGCTGATTGCGCTTGTCTGGATTGGGCTGGAGGCAGATTTTGTTTAAAACCTGGCACATCACCCAGCAGGTCACGGGCGTCGCGGCGCAAGCGCGTCAGTTGCCGCCCGATGCCCTCAAACGCTTCGCCATCAATCACCGGGCCAACATCGGTGGCCAGCTCGGCCGGGTCACCACAGCGCAGCTCGCGCGCAGCACCGGCGATCATGGCAATCACCGCGTCGGCAATTTCTTCGTGTACACACAGCAGGCGCAGCGCCGAGCAGCGCTGCCCGGCGCTCCTGAAGGCCGACTGCATCACCGCGTCACTCACCTGCTCGGGCAGCGCCGTGCTGTCCACCAGCATGGCGTTGATGCCCCCGGTCTCGGCAATCAGCGGCACGATCGGGCCGTTTTTGGCGGCGAGTGCCCGGTTGATGATTTTGGCCACCGCGGTTGAGCCAGTGAACACCACCCCCGCCACGCCCGGGGCAGCTACCAGCGCCGCGCCCACCGTCTCGCCCGGGCCGTGTAACAGTTGCAGGGCACCTTCTGGGACCCCAGCGGCGTGCAGCAGTTTGACCGCTTCCAGTGCCACCGCCGGGGTTTGCTCGGCGGGTTTGGCCAGCACCGTGTTGCCGGTGGCCAAGGCGGCTGCCACCTGACCCAGAAAGATCGCCAGCGGAAAATTCCACGGGCTGATGCACACCCACGGGCCGCGCCCGGTCAGGCGCAGCTCATTACTCTCGCCGGTGATGCCCAACACGACCGGCCCTTCCATGCCGGGCATGGCCTGCGGCTGCATGATGGTTTGTGCCTGCGCCGCGTAGTAGCGCAAAAAGTCAATGGCTTCGCGCACCTCGCTCACCGCATCGTTCCAGGTCTTGAACGCCTCCTTGACCAGCAGTGCGCAAAAGCGCGGCAGCTGCGCCTGCAACTCGTCTGCTGCCAGCCGCAGGATGCGGGCGCGCTCCCCTACCGTTACATCGCTCCACTGTTGATAGCTGGTTGCGCTTATCAATACTGCGCCAGAAGCCAATTTGGCATCAAACTGGGGCACCTCGGGCAGTTGCAACGAGGCGAGCGCCTCCAGCAGCGGGTCACGCATCGCGGGCACCGTCAGGTCCAGCCCACAGCTGTTGGGGCGCTGCAAGCCAAACAGGTGCGCAGGCAAGGGCAGCGATGCATGCGGCTCCAGACGCAGCGGCGAGATCAGCAGGTCAGAAATCGGCACGGTCTCGTCGGCCAGTTGGTGCACAAACGACGAGTTGGCCCCGTTTTCCAGCAGGCGGCGCACCAGATAGGCCAGTAAATCCTTGTGGGCCCCCACCGGCGCGTAGACGCGACAAGCCACCAGCGGGTTCTTCAGCACCTGGCCGTACACGCCTTCGCCCATGCCGTGCAGACGCTGCAGCTCAAACGGCGCGCCGGTTTTGGCCGCCATCTGCAAAATGGCCGCCACGGTGGCGGCGTTGTGGGTGGCAAATTGCGGGTAAATCGCGTCCGGCGCGTCCAGCAGCGCGCGGGCACACGCCAGGTAACTCACGTCGGTGTGGTGTTTGTGCGTAAATACCGGGTAATGCGGCAATCCCAATTCTTGGGCACGTTTGATCTCGGCATCCCAATACGCGCCCTTGACTAGGCGGCACATCAGGCGCAGGCCGTACTTTCGGGCCAACTGCGTCACATGCGCCACCAACTCCAGCGCCGTGGTCTGGTAGGACTGCATTGCCAGGCCAAAACCGCGCCACTGCGGGTACTGCTGCGCCACCTGGGCCATCAGCACCTCAAACACCTCCAGCGACAGCTCCAGACGGTCCACCTCTTCGGCGTCAATCGTCAGGTTGATATTGGCCTGAGCCGCCTGCTCACACAGCCCCCACACCCGGGGCACCAGCTCGGCCACAACGCGATCCACCTGCGCGTACTCGTAGCGCGGATGCAAGGCACTGAGCTTGATGGATATCCCGTCATTTTCCTCACAAGCGCAAGTCTTATCTGCGCTAGCAGCTATTGATGCAATAGCGTCCTGGTAATTCTTGAGGTGCACCAGCGCGTCCGCATCGGTGCGCGAACCCTCGCCCAGCATGTCGTAGCTGTAGCGCAGGTTGGGCATTTTCTTGCGCGCTGCGTCGGCTTCCTGCTGGCCCTCGGCCATGGTCTGACCCAGCACAAACTGGCGCCCCAACAGCTGCACGGCACGCAAGGTGGCGGCCACCACAGTGCGTGCGCCGAGTTTGGCGATCAGCCCTGGCTCGGGCGTCGGGCCGCTGCCGGGTGCGGCGGGCAGGAAATGTTTGCTCATGGCAATGGCGGTGCTTGACAGGCGTGACAGCACCTTGTCACTGCTGCCGTCAAAGTCGGCTCGGCCCAGCTGGTCAGCGGTGAGTGCAATGGCGGTTTCGGCGTCGGGCACACGCAACAATGCCTCGGCCAGGCGCATGAGTGCCAGCCCCTCGGCGCTGCTGATGGGGTACTCCTTGAGCAGACTCTCCATGGCCCAGAACGGCGGCGGGTTGTCGCGCACGGTCTGGATCCACGGCAACGCCTTGCGTACCAGCGCCGACCAGTCCAGCGCATTGTTCAGTGAGGCCAGGCATTGCGTCACCACGCTGGCTTCGGGACGGTAGGGGTCAGGCAAACGGTGTGGCAGCATCAAAAAACTCCAGTGGCAAACAAAAGTGCTATGTTCTTGCATTTTTGTGTGATTTTTTCACTATTTTTTGTTCTTTTTGCAGACTAAACTTAGCCAATGTATCCCAATACATGTATTTGATGTGGCGCGTCGGGTCAGCGTAACGGCACACCTTCTTATGGCAGGCAGCTTGGCGCTCAACCCGCTTGCCGATTGGTTCGTTTGATACAGATCAATTTCCATTGGGAGCGGGCCTCCATAATGCGACTTGCCTGCAGCCCTTTTTCTCGCGAGTCTTCATGACAACCGGTACCAACAAAATCCTGGTCGTTGACGACGACCTGTTTCAACGCGAATTGATGGGCGCCCAGTTGGCGTCGCTGGGCTGGCGAGACGTGCTGTTTGCCGAGAGTGGCCTGGCCGCGCTTGACCTGTGCGCGGTTTACGGCGACAAAATTGTCACCCTGATCAGCGACCTGAATATGCCCGACATGGATGGCCTGGTGCTGATGCGCCATCTGGTCGAGGCCGGTTTTGCCGCGCCGGTGATCCTGGTGTCGGGCGTGCGCGACGATATCCGCGACAGTGCCGCCATGCTGGCCACCGCGCATGGGCTGAAACTGCTGGGTGTTTTGGGCAAACCCTGCACCAACACGGATCTCGGAGCACTTTTGGGTCAACTGGATCAGCGCGCTGACGCCACCGTGATCCACATCAACACCCACGACCTGACTCGAGAACATCTGCTGTTGGCCCTCAGCCACGGGGATTTTGTCCCCTGGTACCAACCGATAGTGGATTCGCGCAGCGGTCGGACTGTCGCCGTGGAAGCCTTGGCCCGTTGGCGTACCGCAGATGGTCACGCGGTGAGCCCAGGCATTTTT
Source organism: Rhodoferax sp. (assembly GCA_018061265.1). Taxonomy (GTDB): domain Bacteria; phylum Pseudomonadota; class Gammaproteobacteria; order Burkholderiales; family Burkholderiaceae_C; genus Rhodoferax. The sequence goes on from JAGOUM010000190.1 coordinate 4,655, forward strand.
ATCCCGGCCCTGGAGGCCCATGGCCTGGCCGACGCACTTTTTTTTGCACTGGCACGCCAGGTTGTGAACGATGTTCGCCACTGGCATACCCACAACATTCCTTTGCGCGCAGCGATCAATATGTCGATGGACACCGCGCATAACTTGCAGTTGCCCGAGTTGCTCGGCCAGATCGTGGCCAGCGCCGGCCTTCGGCCCGCTGACCTAGTGATAGAGATCAGTGAAAGCCGCTTGATGATGGACCGCTCTCTGGTGATGGAGACCATCACCCGGCTGTCGATGATGGGCTTTGTGATGTCGATCGACGACTTTGGCACCGGTTACTCCAGCCTGGTGCAAATGATCGATCTGCCGTTTCGCGAGCTCAAGATCGATATCAGCTTTGTCCACCGCGCCATCTCCGAGCGCAAGGCGCAGGCGGTGCTGCGTATTGCGGTGCTGCTGGGTCGGCAACTCGACATGGGTGTGGTTGCCGAAGG
>JAGOUM010000191.1 GCA_018061265.1 Rhodoferax sp.
CAGGGCCATGGCCACTGAAACGGTCCAGCGCCAGATAAATCACCGGCGTGATGAACAGCGTGATGGCTTGTGAAAATACCAGGCCACCGACCACCGCCAGGCCCAGCGGCTGGCGTAACTCGGCGCCTGCGCCAATGCCCAGTGCTATTGGCAGCGCACCCATCAACGCTGCCATGGTGGTCATCATGATTGGGCGGAAACGCAAAATACACGCCTCACGAATGGCGTGGGCCGGGTCCATGCCCTGATGGCGCTGCGCATCGAGCGCAAAGTCAATCATCATGATGGCGTTCTTTTTCACAATCCCGATCAGCAGCACGATACCGATGGTGGCAATCAGCGTCAGGTCCTGCCCAAACAGCATCAGCGTCGCCAGTGCTCCCACTGCGGCTGAAGGCAGACCCGCCAGGATGGTCAAGGGGTGGATGTAGCTCTCGTATAACACCCCCAGCAGCACATAAATGACCAGCAGCGCAGCAATGATCAGTATCAGCTGGCTACCCTGGGAACTCTTGAATACTGCCGCATCGCCGCCATAGGTGCTGATGATCGAGGCAGGCATCTGGATGGCCTCGCGCGCCGCGTCGATCTTGGCAGTGGCATCGCCCAGTGCCACGCCGGGTGCCAGGTTGAACGACACCGTGACCGCCTGCAACTGGCCCACATGGTTAATCGATGTCGGACCCACGGTGCGCTCAACTGTGGTGAAAGCTGACAGCGGCACCAGTGCACCGGTCGAGGCACGCACATACAGGTTGGCCACGGCGCTTTCGTCCTGCTTGGCCTCGGGGGCCACCTCCATGATGACCTGGTAGTTGTCGGTGGGCAGGTAAATGGTGGACACCTGGCGCTCACCAAAGGCGCTGTAAAGCGCGCTGCGCACCGCCTCGATCGACACGCCCAACGCGTTGGCGCGGTCACGGTCAATGTGAATCTGCGCTTGCAGTCCGCGCAATTGCGCATCACTGGTCACGTCGCGGAACAAGGGGTCGTCGCGCAGGCGCTCTTGCAGCTTGCTGGCCCATTCGTTGAGCTCGTCGGCGCGCACACTTTGCAGGATGTATTGAAACTGAGCCTTGCTGGGGCGACCACCGAGTTGCAGGTTTTGAGTGGGCCGGATGAACAGTTTGATGCCCGGCACGGCGTTGGTCTTTTTGCGCAGCCCCTCAACGACCTTTTTCATCGGCGGGCGTTCGCCGCGAGGTTTGAGGGTGATGAACATGCGCCCGGTATTTTGGGCACCCCCACCACCGTTGAATGAATTGAGTGCTGCCACTGCCGGATCGTTGCGGATGATTTCCGCAGCCCGTTCCTGCAGGCGCACCATCTCGGCAAACGAAGTGTCTTCACCGGCCTCGGTGGTGACAAACATCTGACCCAGGTCTTCTTCCGGGAAAAAACCTTTGGGAATGACCATGGTCAGCCACACGGTGGCCACAATCGTGGCTGCGGCAATGCTCAGCGTGAGCCAGCGGTGCTTGAGTGCGATGTCAAGCTGGCGGGTGTAAAGGCGCAACATCCAGTTAAAGCCATGTTCAAAGGCGCGAATCACCGGGCCTGGCGGCTTTTTGTGCGCCTCGTCGGTCAGGAAACGGCTGGCCAGCATCGGCACCAGCGTGAGCGACACAAACGCCGACACAATGATTGCCAGCCCCACCACCACCGCAAATTCGTGGAACAGCAGCCCGATCACGCCGGGCATGAAAAAGATCGGAATAAACACCGCGATCAGCGAGGTGCTGATGGAAATGATGGTGAAACCCACCTCACGGGCACCCCGCAGGGCCGCCTGAAACGGGTTCTCGCCGCGCTCCACATGGCGGATGATGTTCTCCAGCACCACAATCGCGTCGTCCACCACCAGACCCACCGCCAGGGTCAGCCCCAGCAGAGAAATATTGTCCAGGCTGTAACTCAGGCCCCACAGTAGCGCCACCGCACCCACCAAGGACACTGGCAACGAGAGCGCCGGGATGACGGTGGCAACAAAGCGGCGCAGAAACAAAAAGATCACCAGAACCACCAGTGCAATGGTGCCAATCAGTGTCAGCGTCACATCATGCAGTGCCTCACGCACTGAAAGCGAGCGGTCGTTGATGGGGGTCAGGGTGACAGACTTGGGCAATTGCGCCTGCAAACCGGGCAACTCGGCGCGCACCGCATCGACCACCTTGACGGTGTTGGCTCCCGGCTGGCGCAGGATGGCCAGCGTGGTGGTGGGCTCGCCGTTAAAGGTGGCCCAGGTCTTGACGGTTTCCAGGCTGTCTTCGACCCGCGCCACGTCTTTCAGGCGCACCGGGTTGCCGCCGCGCACGCTGACGATCAGGTCGCCAAACTCGGCGGCGCTTTTCAGCTGCTTGTTGGCTTGCAGCACCAGCGTCTGCTTGGGGCCCTCCAGGGTGCCGACCGGCGTGTTGACATTGGCCGCACGCAGGGCGCTGGCCACATCATCCAGGCCCATGTTGCGTGCTGCCAGCGCGTCAGGTTGCACCCGCACCCGCACCGCATAGCGCTTGGCACCAAAAATGTTGACCTGTGCCACCCCGCTGATGGTGGAGAGTGTGGGCGAAATCAAATGTTCGGCGTAATCCTGCAGATCGGCCGGGGCGATGGACGGCGAGCGCAGCGAGATCAACAGCACCGGGGCATCGGCCGGATTGACCTTGCGGTATGACGGCGGGCTGGTCATGTCGTCTGGCAGGGCGCGCTGTGCGCGCAGCAGGGCGGCTTGCACATCCACCGCCGCGGCGTCAATGTTGCGCCCCTCTTCAAATTCGAGCGTTAGCGAGGTGTTGCCCAGGGTGCTGGTGGAGCTGATGGTTTGCAGACCGGGCACGGTCTGGAACTGTTTCTCCAGCGGCAGCGCCACCGAGGTGGCCATGGTCTCGGGGCTGGCACCGGGCAAGCTGGCAAACACACTGATCACCGGCGTGTCGTAACTCGGCAGGGCGGCGATTGGAATACTTCTGAAACCAATCACCCCGGCCATCACAATGGCCAGGTTCAGCAGCACCGTCATCACCGGACGGCGGATAAACAATTCGGACAGGTTCATGGCTGGCTCGACTTTTTGCCCATGCCAGAAGCTGGCGCGTCAGCGGCCTGCGCGCTGGCATCTGCAGGTGATGCCGCACCGCCGCCACCGCCTGCACCAGCGCCGGCAGCTTTGCCCAACCCCATGCCTTTGCCGGCTCCCGAAGCTGCGCTGGCCGGTGCACGCACCACCACCGCAGCGTTGGGGCGCAGGTTTTGCCGACCGTCAAGTGCCACGTCTTCACCTGGTTTGACACCGCTGATGGCCGCGTCGCCCGCATCGGCGTGCAGCAATTTGACCGGTCGCAGTGTGGCCACACCATTGACCACCACGTAAACGATCGGCCCCCGGATGCTTTGAATCACCGCAGGCTGTGGCACCACCACCACATCCTTGAGTGTGTTGACCGTCTGCGCCACCTCGACAAATGCGCCAGGCCACAGCTGGCTCTCGGGATTGGCAAAAACGGCCTTGGCCTTGACCGTACCCGAACTCGCGTCCACCGCGTTGTCCATGAACTGCAAACGCCCCTTGAAGCTGCCGCCACCGTCGGCCAGCGTGGCAGAAACCTGTGCGCCACCGTCTTTCAACGCGGCCAGGGCACTGGACAGGTCACGTTGCGGCACGTTGAATGCCACACCAATCGGATCAAGCTGAGTCACCGTGACCAGCGTGGTCTGATTGGCCAGCACCGCGCTGCCAGCGAACACGTTGACTGCTCCGGCGCGCCCGGAATGTGGCGCACTGATGCGTGAATACGACATGGTCACCTTGGCCGCAGCCACTGCGGCCTCGTCTGCGACCAGCGTGGCGCTCCAGGAGTCGACCTGGGTTTGGGCTGTGTCCACGGCTACCTGTGACACAAAGTTCTGTGCCAGCAGTTGTTTGGCGCGCTCAAGCTGGCGTTTGGCATCGGCCAGACTGACCCGGTCTTTGGCCAGTTGCGCCTGCGCCTTGTTGAGGTTGGCTTCTTCGGTGCGCGCATCCAGAGTGAACAGCAACTGCCCGGCTTTGACAAACTGCCCCTCCTTGAAGTGCACCTGGCGTACGGTGCTGGTGACCTGCGCTTTCACATCCACCACGGTCAGGGGCACCACCGTGCCAGTGGCTTTCAGATTGACGGCCAAGTCCCGTTTTTTTGCCTTGACGGTGGTGATCGAGACCGGGGGCGATGCCGCCGATGCGCCCTTGGCAGGTGCGCTGGCTTGGGCCGCCGGGCCCGAGGCAGCACTGGCGGGCGTGTCAGACGGTTTGGAACAGCCCCCAAGGGCCACAGTGCCCAGCGCGGCAACGACGCAGGCCATGACAGAAAAGCGGTGTGAAGATTTCATGGCTCATGATAATTCAGTCGCATGGAATGTCCGCAACGGCACCATAAAGGGCGTGCAAAGGCTTTGTAAAGCGCCGTCGTTCCTTACTGTGCCTGGGCGCTTGGACGCGCGGCGACGCGATCACGCCATGCCTGCAATGCGGGCATGCCCTGTGCACCGGGTTTGAACCTCATCAGTCTGGCAAACTCGATGGCACAAAACGCGGTGATATCGGCCACTGTAAAGCGCGCGCCCGCCATCCAGGTTTGACGCTCCAGCAGTCGGTCATACCACTGCGCGACCTCGAGTACCTTGACCGCCTGAGACTGCCCGAAGTCGGCGAACTGGGGTTGCTCCAGCACGGCCAGCCCTGGATGGGTGTGGCGTACACTGTTCGCGATCCCCAGCAGCAACGACCATTCGACGCGCCGATCTGCCATTTCGATGAAGGCGCGTTGTTCAAAGTCCATGCCCATCAAATTGGGCTCTGGAAACAGTCCTTCCAGATAGGTACAAATGGCACGGGTCTCGGTGAGCACCCGCCCGTCGTCGAGTTCCAGTGCCGGCACTTTGGCCAAGGGGCTTTTGGCACGGTACAACTCACCTTTGTGTTCCAGCTTGTTCAGGTCGACGTTCACCAGATCGATGTGGGTGATGTTCTTTTCAATCATGAACATGGTCACACGACGTGGATTGGGTGCGCCTTGGGCAACAAAAAGTTTCATTGTGAGACACCTTGTGTGATGGACTGGCCTTGCTCCAGCATTTTGCGGGCATT
>JAGOUM010000192.1 GCA_018061265.1 Rhodoferax sp.
CGTGATTTTCTTTGACGAATTTCACATCTTTTTTACTTCATGAGCGTTTGTAGAGCCTAAGCCCTAGTTCCGAAGAACTTTGGCACTCCTCACCAAACGCCCACGCTTATCGGCTGTATGTTTTTAATGATCCTGTAGACACTTTTTTTCTGCCTACCACTGCTTCACCGTGATCAGCGAAGCCTTGTATTATGACACAGTTTTGTATGCACTGCAAAAGAAATTGGAAAAAATTGGTGCCAGCCCAAATCCGCGTTCGACTGTCATCGCCAGTTCCAACGATGGCAAGCGGCCCTTCACTCAAGAATACCGAGTGATACGGCTTTCGATAGCAGCCCAGACAGAGCGTTTAACTGCCTCATCCGCGCTCCCCCATTGTACGATTTCGTCAAGAGTGCGCAAACAACCCTGACACAACTCCAACTCCGGGTCCATCAGGCAAACAGACATGCATGGCGACGGGATGGCCTGGCGGTAACTCTGGCAATTCTCACCAAGCTGCTTTGCTGTAGACGCCAGGAAAACCATGGCTTTTGCATTCAAGGTCATGGCACAAGTTGCTCCGAGACATCAGCAAACGGCGCACCGGTTAAATGCGCCAGATCATCAGGGTGCAACCGAAATACGCCATTCGGATGGCCAGCTGCGGCCCATATCTCATCAAACCGCAACAGGTCACGATCAATCAATGCCATGGGTGACACGACATGCCCCACTGGGGAAACACCGCCAATGGAGAAGCCGGTCGTCATTTTGACGAAATCCGCATCGGCACGCCCGAGCCTGTAACCGGCCGGACAAACCAGTGCCTGGACTTTTTTCTCATCCACACGACGATCACCAGAGGTAATCACAAGGACCGCGATTTCATCCGGTCTACGCTTGAAAACAATGCTTTTGGCAATTTGTCCCACGAGAATGCCCAATGCATCAGCGGCTTGTTGAGCGGTGCGCGCAGCTTCATCAAGCATGATGGGCTGATGCGCATGCCCCATCTCCCGCAGCACCCGCATCACACGTTGCACGCCTTCCGGAAAATCGTCCAAATCTTTACTCAACATCATGCAGCCATTCTGTTCATCAACGCCCGGGCGGCACGCGAATTGCTGCTGCGTCCCAAAAAATCACTGATAAATTGGCCGGCATCAATGAGTTTTTCGAGGTCAATGCCAGTTTCTATTTCCATTCCGCGTAGCAGATACAACACGTCTTCAGTCGCAACATTGCCCGTTGCACCTTTTGCATAGGGACACCCCCCCAAGCCTGCCACCGAAGTATCAAACTGCCACACACCCATCTGCAAACAGATCAAGGTATTGGCCAGCGCTTGGCCATAAGTATCGTGAAAGTGACCAGAAACATCATCGATATCGTAATGCTGCAAAGTTGCCTCAACGGCCCGTTGCACCTTAAGCGGTGTACCCACACCAATCGTGTCCGCCACGCCCACATGCTCAACACCAATGGCCTTCATCAGTCCGGCAAGAAAAGCCACGCGCTGTGGCGACACATCACCTTCATACGGACACCCCACAGTACAACTCATGGCCCCGCGCACATGAATGCCGCGCGCACGTGCAGCAGCAACCACAGGCACAAACCGCTCAATGCTCTCTTCAATGCTGCAGTTGATGTTCTTCTGGCTAAACGCCTCACTCGCCGACCCAAAGACAACAATCTCATCTGGCTTTGATTGCAGTGCCGCCTCAAAACCCTGCATATTGGGCGTCAATACGGAATAACACACCCCTTTCTCGCGCGTGATGCCCGACATCACTTCGGTGTTATCGGCCATTTGGGGAACCCACTTTGGACTGACAAAACTGGTGACTTCAATATTCTTCAGTCCGGCAGCCTGCAAGCGATGCACGAGTTCGATCTTGACTGAAGCTGGCACCGCTTGCTTCTCGTTTTGCAAGCCGTCCCGCGGCCCGACCTCCACAAGTTTGACGAATTTCGGTGATGACATGTCGGCCACTCAGATGTAAAAAAGGTATCAGTTCTCAGCAACCCGCTTCGGTACCTGTATCCAAGCGCTGCGGTGCGATGCGATACTTAACCAAAAAAACCGGCGACATTGCTGCATTTGCTAAACGCCCATTCTACGGAGTGCACCATGGACAACGCTAACGTCAAACGTCGCCTCACTTGTATCCTTGCTGCCGACGCCGTTGGATACAGCAAACAGATGGGCCAGGATGAAGAGGGCACCATTCAGGTCCTCTCGGCACACCGCGCGGTAATCGACGGCATCATTGCCTTCCACCACGGACGTATCGTGGGTACTGCGGGTGATTCGGTGCTTGCAGAATTCTCCAGCGCAGTGGAGGCCGTTCGTTGCGCCGTCGAAATTCAGGATGCCCTCAAAACCCGCAATGACGCTCTGCCTGATGTGCGCAAAATGCTGTTTCGCGTTGGCGTCAATCTGGGTGATGTTGTTGTCAAAAATGACGACCTGCTGGGTGACGGTGTCAATGTCGCAGCGCGACTGGAAACCATGGCCGAGCCTGGTGGCATATGTATAGCGTCTTCAGTTTACGACCAGATCACTGGCAAACTTGACCTCGGTTTTCAGGACATTGGGGAACAAAATCTCAAAAATATCTCACGACCTGTCCGGGTTTATCGCATCGGCGGTGTGAATGCAGTCCAACGACCAACTCCCGCAGATACACGCTCCATGCGTCCAAAGTGGCCAATATGGGCTGTCGGGATGGTTGGCGTCGCTCTGGTCGCCGGCATTGGTTTGTGGCAATCAGGTGCAATGACGAAAGATCGAGTACTAACCGGTGGACCCACCGTCTCATCGGGTACAGACGTCGCTTCATTGGCACCAGCTCCTCCAAGCTCCAGCGCCAAGGCCGAATTGCTCCAGGCGCAGGCTCAAGCGCAGCAACTACGCGACGAAGCGCAGACCTTGCGGCTACAGGCCCAAGCCGAGCTACAACGGGCACAGGCCCTTGCAGCCCAGGCCGCCAAGGTAAACGAGCACACCCAAACCCTGTCCCAATCGTCCCCAAAACAACCGCCACCGCCACCGCCACCGCCACCGCCAAAGCCGAAACAGAACGAACCAGGACTCAAAGCGGCTACCTCAAGGGCAAACAGCAGCGCCGCGCGATCAGCCAGCACCCCCGACCTGGCCCGATTTGATGGCGCCTGGCAGATACAGATCAATTGCCGAAGGCCCTCTGGTGGCACCACACAACAGAGTCTGGATGTGGTCGCCAAGGTCAATCAGGGCGTCCTGCACGGCGAGACTGGCCAAGAAGGTGAGCCCGGATGGCGACAAATTCATGGCCAGATAGGTGTCGACGGGCACGCCAATCTGGTTGCCAAAGTGATCCCGAACGAAAACGTCAGAAGAAAGCGCAACGCGCCTATGACCACAATCGAATTCCCGGCCGATTTCCAAGAAACAAGTGGCCGCGGCCAAACTCAACAACCGAGAGTCTGTTCGATTAATTTTTCAAAAACCTGACCGCACACAGTTTGGCGTTTAGTAGCCTGAATCGAGGTCAACCACACCAGCGATGGATTCGCCCCGTTCCATCGCCAGAATTTTTGCTGCAATCTGCGCAACGCTGGTGTCTCGCAGTGTGCGCGCTGAGGTATGCGGCGTGATCGTGATGGACCGGTGACTCCAGAAGGGATGGTCTGACGGCAGAGGCTCAGTACGGAAAACATCCAACGTGGCGCCTGCCATGCTCCCGCTGTCCAACAGCGTCAGCAAATCCTCGTCCACCAGATGTGCGCCCCTGGCAACATTGATCAGATACGCGCCTGGCTGCAGTCGACTCAAAGTGTCGCGATTCAGAATATTGACGGTGTCTGGCGTCAAGGGCAGCAGATTCACCAGCACCCGACTTGCCGTCAAAAAACTGTTGAGCTGGGCATCACCGTGATACGTTTGTACACCCTCCAGCACCCTGGCTGAGCGACTCCAGCCACGCACCGGAAAGTCAAAATGGCGCAGCGCCAACGCGACGCGCGACCCCAATACGCCCAAACCCATCACTCCAACAGGGAAATCATCACGCCTTTGGGGTCGCCGTGATGTCCACAGACCCTGGCCAATGTCCGCAGCGTAAACGTCCAGCTCCCGAAAATGCCGAATCACGACCTGGCAAACGTATTCCGCCATCTGCACAGCCATACCTGCATCATCCAGACGCACCACCACGGCGGATGCCGGCAGACGCAAAGCCAACAACGCATCCACTCCAGCACCGATGTTGAATACGCCGCGCAACTGCTTTTGTTCATCAAAGAACTGCTGCGGTGGCGCCCAGACCACGGCATAGTCGGCGCAGGCGGCGCCTGGTTTCCAGAGTGTTATTTCAGCGCCAGAAAGAGCAACGCGCAAGTCCGCCAGCCAAGGTCCGGGATCGGTATTGCTACAGCAAAAAGTAATGTGCATATGCGACGAAATAAACTAACTTTTGTAGCACCAAATCATTGATGGTTATACGCTTAAAGGCAAATTCATTCGCAGATTCAAAAAACGTCGTTCACGCAGTGACTTCCGTCAGTGTCAGCAACGCGGCACCTTCCACAACCTGATCACCCAGCGCATACAACAGCTCTGCGACAACCCCGTCGGCTGGTGCCGCAATGGTGTGCTCCATTTTCATCGCCTCCATAACCGCCAGAGCTTGTCCTTTGGTCACCGTGTCACCCGCCTGTACTGCAAATGACACGACCTTACCGGGCATCGGTGCCGTCAGTCGCCCGCCCTCTGCATGAACTTCGCCGGCATGTGCCAACAAATCTACCGAAACGATTTGAGTCGCGCCATGAGCACAATGGATATACGCCAACTCCCCTTTTCGATACACATTGACCAGATGGCGGTGGCCTGCGAAATGTAAATCGATGCCTTGATGAGTACGAGCGAAGCTCAACACACCCGTCACTCCACCCACGCTCAATTGCAAGCTGCCATCATGCCGATAGTCAAGACCTGCCGGCACCGTCTGTCCGCCAAACTCAAACATGAACTGCCTTGTCACTGTGCCATGGCTACGCCAGCCGTCAGTGTGACTAAATGGGTCTGCCGTCTGTGTGGTCCGCTCATCGAGCAAAGTTTGCGCCACATCGGCCGCTGCGGCCAATGCCA
>JAGOUM010000063.1 GCA_018061265.1 Rhodoferax sp.
GTTCACTGTGCGGGGTTTTTTGTTTTTTGCGAGTATTTCCTATGCGTACCTTTGACAAGCTGATTGCCACAATTCATTCACACCAGTGGATGGTGGGCTTGCGCTCGTCCATTGGTGCCCCAGCCTCAGCGCAAGACTTGAGCCCCTAGTTTGGGGTTTTCTCAATGGGCCGATTGCCATGCAATCCGCCCCAGAAAACCCTGGTTCGAAACATCAACGACCAGGATTTTTGTCTTTTAGGAAATTCACTATGAACAAGCGACAACTTCGCAACATCGGCATCATCGCGCACGTCGACGCCGGTAAAACAACCGTTAGCGAACGGATTCTGTACACCACGGGCGCTATCCACCGCACGGGTGAAGTCCATCTGGGCAACACCACGATGGACTATGACCCGCAGGAACGTGCACGTGGCATCACGATCAACAGTGCGGCAACCACCGTTGCCTGGCGTGCGCACCAGATCAATTTGATCGACACGCCGGGGCACATCGACTTCAATATCGAAGTGAACCGCTCCTTGCGCGTTCTCGACGGTGCGGTCGTGGTGTTTGACGGCGTTGCAGGCGTAGAACCGCAGACCGAGACCAACTGGCGCCTGGCGGACCGATATGGTGTGCCACGCATCGCCTTGATCAACAAGCTGGACCGCACAGGTGCGGACTTTGCAAGGGTCGTGGCGATGATGGCGGAGCGCTTGGGTGCACGGCCTTTGGTCATGCAACTGCCGTTGGGCCAGGAAGCTGGGTTTGAGGGCATGATTGACTTGGTCAGCATGCAAGCTCTGCGTTGGCCGCTTAATGGGCGTGGCCAACCCGAATTGACGGTGGGATCTATACCCGAGCACATGCAACCGGCAGCGCAAGCGGCCCATGATGCCCTGGTAGACACTGCGGTGGAGCAGGACGATTCGGTACTGGCCGCCTATTTGGACGGCCAGGATGTATCGGAAGCACAGCTGCGCGCGTGTATCCGTCTGGGTACCCTGAAGCAGGCCTTTGTGCCAGTCTTCGCTGGCTCCGCGCTCAAGAACAAGGGCATTGAGCCTTTGTTGGATGCGGTGGTGGACTACCTGCCGGCGCCAGAAGACCGTGCACAGGCATTGGGCGGCGGTGACGGCTTTGCCGCACTGGTGTTCAAGGTGGTCCACGACGAGCATGGGGCGCTGAGTTACCTGCGCGTGTACCGTGGGCAGGCGCAAGCCGGCAGCATGGTGCTCAATAGCAGCACCGGCCAGCGGGAACGTTTGTCACGCGTCGTGCAAATGCAAGCCAACCAGCGTGAGGAACTGACGCATGCTATGGCTGGCGACATTGTTGCCGTGGCTGGGCTCAAAGGTAGCAAGACGGGGCATACCCTGTGTGATCCGGAGCAACCGCTGGTGTTGGAAGAGATTCATGCGCCTGAGCCCGTCATCACGATGGCGGTGGAGCCGTTGGCCCGGGAGGATCAGAGTAGCTTTTCCAAGGGACTGCATACCTTGGTGGACGAAGACCCCAGTCTGCGCCTGAGCCAGGACAACGAGTCTGGGCAAACCCTGCTTTCGGGCGTGGGTGAACTCCAGCTGGAAGTGACACTGGAGAAGCTTCGCAGTCGCTTTGGCGTATCGGTGCATACAGGGCAGCCGCAAGTTGCTCTGCGTGAAACCGTAACCCGGGATGCCCGCGTGCGCCATGTGCACAAGAAGCAATCCGGTGGGCCCGGGCAGTTTGCGGAGGTTGTGCTGCGTATCGAAACTTTGCCACGTGGTGAAGGTCTGCGTTTTGAGAGTGAAGTGACAGGGGGAGCGATCCCCAGGGAATTCATTCCCAGCGTGGAGGACGGTGTTCGACGTGCAGCGCGCGCAGGCGTGCTGGCGGACTACCCGGTGGTGGATGTGTTGGTCGTCCTGGAAGACGGAAGCTTCCACGAACGGGACTCGTCGACACTGGCGTTCGAGTTGGCAGGCAGTGCGGCCTTTGCGCAAGTGCAGAGGGCCGCACTGCCGGTCATGCTGGAGCCGGTGATGGCCGTGCAGGTGACGACGCCCTTGGACTATGTGGGTGATTGCATCGGTGACTTGAACCGACGGCGTGCCTTGGTGCGCCAGCAAGACCAAGTTGGCAATGCTGCGGTAATCCACGCCATGGTGCCGTTGCAGAACCTGTTTGGCTACATCGGCAATTTGCGTGCCCTGACTTCAGGGCGTGCCAGCTATTCGATGCAGTTTGACCACTATGCGCAAGCGCCGACGGCGTTGGTTGCAACGGCCTGAAGCTATGAAGAAAGGGCGAATCCATCTGGGTTCGCCCTTTTTCCTTTGGAATGTTGATTTCTCAACGCCAATTTCTTTCCGGGTCCTGCATTCTCTTTCGCACTTCATGCTTGCCCATCTTTGTTAATGGCGGTACCCAAAACGACTTCCTAACGCAGGCGCCCTGCCCTGCAAGGTCGGTACTCCAGCGTATCCACGCCCTTGTGGTGTGGGAAGTGGACTTGTCAAAATGTGCGAGCCGCTGGTTTTATTTGTGACGCATCACAAGGTGCGTGAATTGGCCACCAAGCGAGCACAGTAGCCTGCCATGGCGTCTACGACTGCGCCACCCAGCGTTTCATCGTTTGGAGAGCCCGAATCTTCCTGGCCAGTTCCTGTGTCGAATAAATCGACGTGGTGTCGATGCTGGCGTGACCGGCAAGTTCACTGACCACCTCGATCGGCACCCCATCGACCAGTGCTTGCCGGACAAAGGTGTGGCGCATCCAGTGGGTGCTGGCTTTCATGAATCGCTCTGGATCGAGTCCGCTGTCCGGCGCGGTTTTGGCCGCCTGCACAAAAAAGCGTTTGAGCACCGCATAGATACCTGCCGATGACAAAGCAGTTTCAGGGGTGTTGGAGGTGGCGCTTGCCACCACCGCACCTGCTGGCACCATTGACTTCTTCTAGCACCCTGCCCCACTGCGGCACTGAGGGGTGCAAGGTTCGAATCAAGGGCAGGCTGTCAGCATCCGTACAGTTTTTGTCCTCTTGCAAGAACTCTCCTGCGTGCAGGGCCAGAAGATGCACCACGTCCGGGTTCAACGGCACCTCGCGCGTCTTGTTGCGCTTTCCGGTCACTGTGAGAATCCAAGTCTGGGGTAAATCCGAGGCGTTCACTAAATCTGTTGATCGTTTACCTCTAGGCCGCGTCCAGCATGGGTTTGCGGTGGTTTTTATTGGAAGAAATATTTCGACGGGATAGACCGGCTGAATGCCTTTATCCATGCGGGTTTGAGGGCATCAGGCACCAAAAATCAACAGATTAAGTGAACGGCTTGGGGTAAATCGGGCAGCGACTCCTGACGCAATTGGCCATAACGTGCCCTAGCCAGTTCATCCAGACGGATGTCCTCGCTGGAAAACCTAGACGGCATGGTGATACCGCCCACGTTGGAAGCGCCTAGGGCATGCACGGCCAGCGCCAGGGTCAACGCCGAGTCAATGCCACCGGATGAACCCACCACTGCCTGTTTGAAGCCACAGCGCCGGGCGTAGTCCTTGAGCCCCAAAACGATTTGCTGGCGATAAAACTCCATGGTGGGCAATCCCTCGCAGGACACGGCAGGCAAACTGCCGCCCCCGGCGCTTGAAAATCCTGTGTGCGCGGATCAAAGTGCAGCGTCGTCACATCTTCCGTGAAACGTTGCGCTTCATAAACGACGGTACCCTCTGCCGTGACGGCAAAGGATGCGCCGTCGTAGACCAGATGGTCATGGCTACCAATTTGGTTCATATAAGTAGTGCCCAACGCATACTTCGGGAGCTTTTAACCAGCTTGCGATTCAAATCCACGAGGACAGAATAGACCCCGAACTCTGGGACGCAACAGGATCGCCGCTAGAACCGCATTGACTATCCCGGGCGCAGAACCTGTTTAACGCAAACTCACCGTTTGGCCTTTCCACACAGGGTCTTGCCAACGGTAAAATGCGCTCAAATTTTTTGGCTGATCGGCGTGCTTCTCAACCTCCATAGTGGCCGTGCGTAGCACCTCAAAGCTTGTTTTGTAACGACCATCCACTTTGGCTTCACGCGCCGCCAACATCTGCGAGTTGCCCGGCATCCAACCTGCAAACTCTACATAGCCCAGATTGGGGCTATCCGAGGCAGGGGGGACGATGTCAACGCCCCAGCCGTTAGGCCCTTGCTGAAACACCCACATTTCGCGCCAAGTGTCCAGCGGCTGCACGGCCAGTGCCAAGGCAGTGCCTTGGCGATTGACTGTGGCGGATGCGGCCCACACGACACCATAGGTGCAACGGGTGAATAGCGGATTCTTCGTGTCGTGTTTACCGTCGACGATGTGAACACAGGTTTCACCCTGCTGACCGGTACTCAGACGCACAGATAGTTTGATGACCGGTTTCTCGGCGCTGCCAGTGGCCTCACTCGTCAAAGAAGGTTCCACGCCCCAGCGAGAGGCACCAACACGAATGGCTGCGTCGTTGTAAACAGTTGCGTCTGTTTCAGCCAGGTCGGTTTTGTTTACTGCCGCCAACTCTTGCAACGCGCGGGTTGCTGCCGCTTGGACAGTGGCCGGCGCAAACTCCGCCCGGCGTGCCCTTTGAAACGCGAGACCTGCCCAGATACCGGCTTTGCGCAGATGCAGGCGGTTCTTTAATACCGCAGGTAAATCGCGCATCTCCACGCGGTCCAGCACCTCGGCACGCCAGTTGTCTTGTGCAAAACGCTCGACGGGATTGAGATGGGGTGCCACGCATTCATGTTTGGTCAAGGCTAGCGCGGCCAGTGCTCTCTGACTGTCGGTTGCCGGCAAGGCCAGTACCCGCCGGTGCGCGTCTCCGTTGTAGCAGAGCTGTATCTGACCGTCTCGTTCAAAACTCAGCATCTCCACGCCATAGCTGGCAGCCACGTCCAGATGGGAGGCCAGTGCATCGCTGCCGGGTTTGCCCTGGCGGGCGGAAGCGCGGCGTGCCAAGCGCTCAGCCATGGCACCCAGGGCATCAAAGGGTTCGCCGTTGATGGTGCCTGCGGGGGCCGCCCGCAGGTATGCAGCAGCGTAACTGATGCCCAAGGATTCAGATCCGGGCGTGTCGCGCAAGAAGCGCAAGATGGACAACAGCTCAGGGGCTGCGTCGGGTGCGAGTGACTGGCTGCGCACCTGCGTAGCGCGGACATAACCAGCACGTTCACGGCGGTGGTCATACACCTGAAGGTAGTCACCCTTTTGGCCCCGAATTTCTAGGCTGTCGCCTTGTGCCAGTGCCACTTGCTGCGGCGCGGAATCACGCGGTGCCGAGCGCAGCGAGGATTGGTCTTGGGTGACGATCGCAATCAACAACAAGGAAGCGGCAATCATATTAATTGACTCCTTCGGTAGCGCTTTGCTCTTCTTGGCCCGACTCTGTGGTGGTATCCGCAGCGACGGCAGTACGCACTTTTTGCGCGGTATTTTGTTTACCAGCGCCCAAAAGGGCCGAACCTATGAAGCCACCGTCGGAAGGCGGCGGAGCAATAATGACCGTGATCTTGTCTGACAGCTTGTCAGCCATGGTTTTCTGGATCAAAAGCGGGTTTTTTGAGATCAACGCACCGTCGCGCGCCAACTGCTCGCTGGTGATTTTTCCGATACGATCTTGGCGGTAGGCCTCGGCATCGGCAAGATTCTTGCGGGAGTCCGCCTCACCGGAAGCTTCAATGCGACGTGCCTGCGCGGTACCCTCGGCGGTCTTGATGCGCGAGATCTTCTCCGCCTCGGCTTCGAGCGAGCGCTGCTCGATTTGCTTTTGCTTGAACGGAAGCACATGTTTCATGGCTTCAGCCTGAGCCTTGGCCGCAATGATCTGTTCCTCCGCAGCCGCCTGAGCCGAGGTTTCGCGACGCACTTTGTCAGCCTGGGCTTCAAGCTCTGTTTGCCTGACTTGCTTTTCCTTCAATTCCAGCGTGTAACGCATTTTCTCGGTGGCCAGTTCCTCGGACAACAAATGTTCCATGCCTGCCTTGTAGTCTGGCGGCAGGTCGACCTTGCCCATCGTCACAGCCTCCAGCTTGATACCGTCCTTGGCAAGGCGGGGCTTCAGTTCTGCCTCAATCAGTTGCTGGATCTCAGCGCGTTTGCTGGAAAAGATCTCCCGCACGGTGTAACGAGCCAGGGTTTTGTACAACACGCCCTGCACCACGGGTTCGACGATTTCGCGGTTGATGTCTTCAGGAAGATCCCGCGCCATGGCGGCGATCTTGCTGGCGTCCAGCGCGTAGCGTACGGAAATGTCCACGCCGACGGACAGACCTTCTACCGACTGAAAGGGGGCAGGGCCGCTGGCACTGGCGTTGGCAGTGGGGCGGTAGACCTGGTCGCGCAGAGAGAATCGGCGCACTTCGTGTAAGCCGGGAATCACCAGCACAGCGCCATCACGCACTTCAGTGGATGAGCCGGTGAGCTGATTCAGCCGCATGCCCATTTCGCCGCGACCAATGCTTTGCATCGGGGGATGGACAAAAAGGGTATAACCGCCAGCTGCCAGCAAGCCCAGAGCAATGACGCTGGCGCGCCCGGGCATAAGTGCAGCGGTGCTGCGGGACATGGCCCCCATCCGGTTGGCGGAGTAGTTTGTTACTCTGCGGAATTGGGTGCGAATGGCCCGGGCAACGGAATGAATGGTGGTATTGAAACGGTCTGACATGGCATCTTCCTGGTTGGTGGTTGGGGATGGGTTCAATCGTGCGCCTGTACCCCACGAGCAAACAATGCCGCCACCGGGAGAGACCATTCACCGGGTGTGAAGAAACACTCACACCCATCAAATTGCCGCGCGGGTCTGGTCGGGGGATACTAGGAACCCATCGCAGTCGATGCGCACCAAAAGCCAAAAGGAAAGCCATGTTCAAGGTCGCCGTCATCGAAGATGACATTCCCACCAGTCAGCAACTCACTGCCTGGATTCAGGGTGCGCGCACAGGCATCCAAGTTGACAATTGGTTCACACGAGACGATGCCGAAGCGGCGATAGCCCGTGAAACCTACGACGTTGTGGTGCTGGACATCGAATTGGGGCGCGAGCGCAATGCAGGCATTGCAATCATCAATGCCATCAACAAGAGTCGTAACGGTACACCGGTGCTGGTCGTGTCAGCGATGCCCGCCGCCATTTACCGCAGCATCATGAAAGCGTTGGACGCATGGGACTATTTGCAGAAAACCACTTTTGAAGAGAGCGATTTTGTCGACACGTTTCTGGAAATTTTGCGCGCAGCCAAGGCGCGCGACCCGACGCCAACGGCAGCCCCGGCAGATGATGAATTGTCCATCGACCCGCTGCGCCAACGCAGCGCACTGTGGCGGGGCAAACGCATCAACTTGCCCCTGACCGCACAGCGCATTTTGGCGGCGTTGTATCAAAAAAGAGGTCAGGTTGTCACTTATGACGAGCTGTTTGACGTGGTCAAAAGCGGGCGCAACCGGGACAACATTCGAAAGCACATCAGCACCATACGCGAAGCCTTCAGAGAGCTGGATCATCAATTTGATCGCATCGAAAACGTTCCCATGCGCGGCTTTCGCTGGTCCGACGACTTGACCCCGGTGCGCAAGTGAGCAGTTCAGTGAAAACATCCTTGGATGCCTCACTGGCCTGGCTGGCGTCATTTAAGCTGCGGGTGCTGTTTCGCACCGCATTTTTCCTGCTGGCATTGGCAACCCTAGTGATGGCTGTCTACGTGTTGCAAGAGGAGAAACAGCGCAGCTACGACAACTATCAGCAAAGCTTTGCCAAGACCAAGGAACAAGTCGTGGCGCAATTGCGCCATCCAACGGGCCAGTTGGCCCTGCTTAACCCGTCGGACGCAACTGCCGCAAAGACGCCGCTGCATCCCGTACTGCTTCCGTTTTCTGCCATCGACTTTGACGATCAGACCAAGGTGCGAAATGCAGTGGAGATGACCGGCTGCCTAGTGCAATACCCGCACCATGGAAGCTTGTGTGTGGCCATTGGCAGCAACCCTTGGGCCGGAGGGTTTATCTACGCAGCAGGCACCTTTGCCAGCACTGCATTGGTACCCCATGCGATCAGCGACAAATACCTTGACACAGCCCACCGCTTACGCGTGGAAGTAAAGATGCGCGGCCAAACCTACCGCTGGATCGCACCCTTTGAGCCTTTAACCGGCACTGGCAACCCACAGCGCGAGGGTATACGTGGGCGCTTCACCGGCTACGTGGAACTCGCTGGCCGCGACTATGCCTACGCGCGCACGGTGCGCGATTTCCGTGGCTGGGTATGGCAGGGTGCCACTTGCATTCATCGGGCAGCCTCAAGTGACAGTGCGCCAGATGAAGACTGTGAGAAAAAATCATTTTTCTCACTGCGCCTGCCGGTGGAGGTGTTGCGTGATGCCTTGTTCCAACGGGAGAAGCCAGTCTGGCCACCAACCGATTTGCGTGACATGCAGGTGCGAGTGGAGGTACTCCCTCCGGGCGAAGGCGCAGCACTGTTTGACAGCAACGCCGAAGGGGCGGTCGCGCCATTTTCTCTGGGTGATTTGCGTGCCCATTTGCTACCGGGCGAGACGCTGCGCATCCGCAAGACTGACGAGCCCAATGGTGCCGACCTTGTACGTCTGAGTGGCAGCGAGGCCGCAGCTTCAGAATCCTCACCACTGCTGACACGTCTGATCCGGCGCCTGCCGGTCGAAAGTTATGACACGCCTATTGAACTAACCCAAGAAGTCGCCACCCCCATGGGCTATTACACCGTCGACCTCAAAGGGGATGCACGCAGCGTCAACAAGAGTCTGAGCGCGGTGGCAACGCGCTTGTCCTGGTTTGTCACCGCCATGCTGTTGGCGATCGCGCTGGCATGGCTGGTCATCGAAATCGGCATCATCCGGCGCATTGCCCGCCTGACGCAACACTCCATCAAATTGTCAAAAACCGTCAGAACCACTGCTGGTCTGGGGCAGTTTGATCTTGCAGATCTGCGCGGCAGCGATGAGCTTGGCATCCTAGCCAACTGCCTTAATGATCTGCTGCGTCGCGTGAAGGAGGATGCCGACCGCGAGCAAATCCGTGCAGAGCAGGAAAAGGATATGTGGCATGCCGTGGGGCATGAAATCATGTCGCCGTTGCAATCGCTGATGATGCTGCACCACACTGAAAACGACCCCAGCTTGCGCTACATCCACCGCATGCAACAGGCCGTGCGCATCCTGTACGGCAGTGCCAGCCCAAGCGAAGCGTTTCAATCCACCACGCTGGAAGTACAGACGGTAGAGATCAACGGCTTCTTGTGCAACATTGCGGCTAACTCTGCCAGCGTTGGCCTCAATGCGGTTCATTACGCAGAAGCGCCTGGAGCCATCCCCGTACGCGCTGAGGAATATGCGCTGGAAGACGTCGTCACACACGTGTTACGCAACGCGGAGCGCTACCGCACGCCCAGCAGTGCCATCACGCTCTCACTGCACACCTCGGAAACTGACGCCACGGTGACCATCCATAACACGGGACCTCACATTGCTGCTGATCTGATTGACCAAGTTTTTGAGTATGGTGTGTCAGGCCAAAGTGAATTCGCTGCAAACGGGAGCCGTGGTCAAGGCCTATTTGTAGCCAGGACCTACATGGCCAAAATGGGCGGCACCATTAGCGTCCGCAACGAAGCGGACGGTGTCAGCGTAATACTGGTTCTGCAGCGTGTTGGTGGCAAATCAGGATGACGCTGTGCAAATTGAGAAAATGACAATTTAATCGCGGTGGGCGGTGTTGTTGCGAGGATGCTCCAGCGGAGAGTGCAGCAATCCGCGGGATGTCGGCGAAAGTAAATTTTGGCTTTCCGCGTTTTTTGTGACGCCCAAGACTCAACAACATCGCCCTGCAAGACCACAAGGCTGTCAAAAGAGTCACCCAACCGATGCTCGGATTCAAGTCGTTTTGGAGTGCTCGAATCCTCATTGGAGGCATCGAGACTATGCACATGATCAAGAAGGGGCAGATGGACTGTCCCGCTGGATCAACCATGTCCGCAGCACAGCAGTTCTACAGCCTTGCTGTTTGATCACCGGGCTGGAAATCCAACTTCTTTCGGCCAGACTCCACTATCGCGACAAAATCCACCTGCTGGCACACCATTTAGAGTCGGAGTCGGACGAGTGTGTTCACTGGAAATGAACCATGCCCTCATTAGAAAAGCCGACGGGCGGGGACGGTTAGTCTTTGTAGGCTAATAAGACGTCAAGCGCTTCTTCCACGGTTTCATGAAAACTAACCACGATGGAAAATCCAAGCGCCATCGCTGCCTTGGCTAAAAGTTTGATGGTTATCCCTTCCAGCAAGTTTTTGGTGTTAACAATTGTCACCCAATAACTCCCTTCGTATTTCGAGTAAAACTTGGGCAGAAACTGGGTTAGCAACCACACTCGGCTGATTAAGGTGGTCGACTTCATATCTCCAATATTGATCAGCAGTTTCTTATACGCGTACTCGTCCATCGAGTGCAGGATGGCGTTAAAAATTCCCTTGAACTTCTCGTTCGACACATCCCCTGTCGAATACAGAAGCCGATATTGTTCCTCATGAAAAATCTTCAGATTGCTCACATCACTTTCGTATAACAGCTCGACTGGTTCTTTCGGTTGCATAGTCATTTCCGTCGCTCAAGTTAAAAAACAGCTTAAACGGATAGGCCGTTCAACCGCACTCGAGCCGCAGTATCGCACCTTGGAACAGGCCATTGCTCACGCCAGTGTTACCCGAAAACGACTCTTTTTGAACCACGCCGTTTTCATCGCGAGTCGGGGTAATGTTGATGCAAAACCTTGCATTACAACTCGACTCGGTGACTGACTGATGACTGGTTCAAACGGTGCCCTTCAAGAGGATTCTAGTGTTCACTATTGCAGCTATCGTTCGGCCCTAGCGCACGGGTCGGTGCTTGTGCGGACTCTGGTTGTGTTGTGATTGAAACCAGATTCCAGCAAGATGGCTCATTGCTGGCCGGTGCCGGATTGAATGCCGCGCAGTTCGCACAGATGCACGCAAGCCTCGACTTGCCACTGTGAAGTGCTGTCCACACAGGTGATGTGTAGACCCCTTTCATACCGTCTTCATCGTCTTGGTGAACGCTGTCAATTCGAACAAAGCCAGCCCTGCCATCGGGGCGCGGTGCCTTGCGCACGCCGATGCAATTGCACACCGGATGGGTCTCGTGGTAAATCTTACTCGCAGGTACTGGTAAGGCGCGCTTTTGCGCAGGTAGTACAGGTGCGAAGAAGACAGCTTGGCACGCCCGAGCCGTGCATGCGCTTGGTCTGGCACTGGGAGGTGAGGCCGCTGCTCGACTGGCCACCGAACTGGGTTTGGCCACCAGCGCCGACACCGTGCTGCGGGAGTTGCGCCGATCGACTGCAACCCAAAGCAAACGTGCTCCCCGGGTCGTTGGCATTGACGATTGGGCGATCGCGCGGGGGCACCACTACGGGACAATCATCGTCGACGTGGAGCAGCGCAAGCCGATCGAGGTGTTCTCCGGCCGGGAAGCGACCACCGTGGCGGCTTGGTTGCGCGAGCACCCGTCCATTGGCCTTGTCGCCAGGGACCGGGCCGGCGCCTACTCCGAGGCGGTCGACCTCGCACTGCCGGCGGCCACACAGGTATCGGACCGTTGGCACCTGCTGTGCAACCTTCGCGAAAACGTCGAGAGGATGCTGCAGCGGCTGGGGCCACAAATGCGCTAAGCTGCCCAACAAGTCGTGATCGGCGAGCAGACACTGGGGCGCTAGGGATTGCCACGAGGCGCCGGCCTTCAGCCGTGGCAGCGTCTGAGCGATGATCGACGGGACGTGCGACTGGCACTATACGAGAAGGTAATGGCGCTGCATGCCCAGGTCCACGTATGCCGCAAACCATTTTTGAAAAATGTCCAACCCTCTCACCATGGAAGTTGCCCTTTCAGTTCATCCAGTGCGAGCTGGATTCGGTCATCGGCGTTCTCTTGCAGGCTGAGCATCAGGGATAAAGGGTCCACCGTAATCGCGTCTTGCACCAACGCCGGGCTGTAACTCCAGACCTGCCATTCCTGTGCGCCCGCTTCAGGCACAGGCAACTCTTGAACGCCGGCATCCATCGCAGCCTTCCATTCGGCAGCGGTCATCGCATACACCGGCCACTTCGGCTCGGCCAGCATGGAGTGGCGCGCGAGCGCGCTCAGACCCGCGATGCGGCTGGGCCGATGTGCTGCGACCCTACTGGCATCCACCCAGACCGTGCGCTTGACCGGCGTTCGCAGCGCGGGCTTCGCACGCTCCCAGGTCTGCTCCGGTGGGAGTTCCATTCGCAGCCAGCGCGAGCGGCCAACCGTATAGGCCGTTGCCAGCCCGGCCGCAGTCAGCTCCTTGACCGCACGCGAAAGTGTCATGGGCGTGTAGCCCAATGCGGTTGCAACTTTGGAAGGCTGCCAATCGGGTTGCCACGGTTGGCGAAGCAAGGCCGTAATCAGCATGGCCTGTGCAGATGGGCTCAGCGCAGCCTCCGTGGCAGGAGCGCGCTGTCGAAAATACTCGCGCAAGTCCAGTCCCAAGTCCGGCAGATAGAGTTGATTGCCCGGCACGATGAACGGGACCTTTTGCTCTATCAAGCGCCGACGGTCATAGGATGCTAGGGCGTCTGTGACATAGACCACCGGTTGACCGGCCAAGGTCGTGACCTTGGCCAGCCAAGTCCGGACTTCGCTGAGGGACTGCTTGGTCGCACCGCGCCCCATCGCCAAGACGACGGGGTGCCCCAGCAGTTCCAGCTCGCTGAACTGGAAGGCGTCGCGCAGGAAATACGGCAGTTCGTCTGCACGTGCCCACGGTCTCACGCTGGGCGTGCCAATGCCCAGAACCTCTTGGAGGTAGTGCAGAACGGCGGTAGCGAGGGTTGACAAGGCTGATCCTATATAACTTTATTTCCGCACGATAACATGCTTCCTGTTATCGTGCAAACTTGCGTTACCATCGCGCTACTCACCAAATACGGCGTGTAACACCTGCCATCTGGATCAGTGGCCATGCGGAATCCACCGCCAAGGCGACAATCTTGACCTTGCTATTGGCAGGCGGATACGCGCCACTGGACACCAGCGCATAACAAGGACACGGTCTTGTCATTGAGACGAATGATTTTTCCGGTGCGTTGGTTTTGGTCGCGGTCAACAAAACCAACCACATCACCAATGCCGACTTCGTTGCGCCCCAGCCCTTGTGCTTTGTTTTCGCGGATTTGCACGTCGCTGCCGTCTAGGTTGATGGCGGCGTAAGAAATCAGCCATTTCCTGGCGTCAGCCAGGTCCACCACCACGGCTTGTTTTCTGCGCAGTTCGAGGAGCCTGCCTTTCCTGAGTGCATTGGCCTGGGGATCGAAGTACTGCACTTCCTGTCCAACCTTTAAGCGCACCTGTACCGATTGCATCCAGCGCGGCTCATCCAAGACCCGATCAATGGCTGCGCGCATACGGAAAAGGTCAAACGCAGATGCGTTGTTAAGTGATTTGATAATGTCAGAAAAGTTCATCTTGTAATTCCCACGCAGTTGTCTGCTGTTTATCGCTCCTGGACCAGCACCCGCCGTCGCATCCCTTGCACCGCCTTGATCTTCCTGGCCAACTCCTGCGTCGAATAAATCGAAGTGGTGTCGATGCTGGCGTGACCGGCGAGTTCACTGACCACCTCGATCGGCACCCCATCGACCAGTGCTTGCCGGACAAAGGTGTGGCGCATCCAATGGGTGCTGGCTTTCATGAATCGATCAGGATCGAGTCCGCTGTCCCTAGCCGTTTTGGCCGCCTGCGCAAAAAAGCGTTTCAGCACCGCATAGATGCCCGCTGCTGACAAGGCAGTTCCAAGGGTGTTGGATGTTGCGCTTGCTACCACCGCACCCGCTGGCACACCATTGACTTCTTCTAGCGCCCTGCCCCACTGCGGCACTGAGGGGTGCAAGGTTCGAATCAAGGGTAGGCTGTCAGCATCCGTACAGTTTTTGTCCTCTTGCAAGAACTCTCCCGCGTGCAACGCCAGAAGATGCACCACGTCCGGGTTCAGCGGCACCTCGCGCGTCTTGTTGCGCTTGCCGGTCACGGTGAGCACCCAAGTCTGGGGCAAATCTGGCAGCGACTCCTGGCGCAATTGACCATAACGTGCCTTGGCCAGTTCATCCAGGCGGATGCCGGAGGTCACCAGCAATTCCAGAATGCATTTGAGTCGCAGTCTTTCCGGTCCCACCCCCACTTGGTCTAGGCATTGCAGCACATGCGCCCATTCGGCTTCCGTGAAGGAGCGCCGGATGTCCATCCTGGAGGGCGGCAGGTCAAAGCTTTTCATGAGCGAGCGCATGGGGTTGGCCACCAGGTAGCCCGCGTCCAACAGACCGCCAAACAGGGTTTGCAAAATCACCAGGGCCTGCTTTTGTGATGCTGCACTGGGTTGGCGCCGAAAGGCGCGCCACAACACGTCGGTACGTGCCACCGGCATGGATTGCATCCAACTGGCGGGCACGGCTTGCAAAAATGCGCGGTACCGCTGGCAGTCTGGCGCAGTGACCGAGGACAAGGGTTTTTTGAGTTCCTGCGCGCACCACAGCATGAAGCGCTCGACTTCCTTGCGGTAGGAGCGCTGGGTGGCGGGTTTTTCTTGATAGCGGCCCAGCCAGGCATTGACGGCCTGGAGGTCGTTGTCAGCGCCCAGGGTGTTGGCCATGTGACTGCGAAAGGCGCCGCTGTTTCCCGCCAGCTGATCTGAGCTTTGCATTTGCTGCAAGCCAAATTGAACGCGGGTGCCCTGACCAAACTGGCTCAATCCAGACTCAGGTATGCTGGTCAGCAGGCTCAATCTACCCAGTGCCTCTGGCCCAAGAGGTTTCCCTGCTGTTATCTGTTGCCGCAAGGTCCGGCGCGACTTGGGCTCGTTCACGCTGTCGCTGATCAAAAGGTTCAGATGCTCGTACTGCATCCGCAGCCACGCCACCACCTGACTGGCGCGTTGCACGCCAAAGCCAGCCACACGCGCATGCCAGCGGTAGCCGTACAGGTTGATGAAGTTCACCAGGTCACCAAGGGTGAGCACGCCCACATTGCGCAAGCACTTGGCGGTGGAACGGGCGAACCAAGATTCGAGCCGGTCCCTAGCCGCCGGGGTGACAGCCAACAGGGTGGCTAGGTGATTGAGCGCCCTCACCCGCTCGGCCACCGGGTCTTTGAAGCCAACGGCCGCATCGATGGCGTCCGCATTGTCCAGCCCAAAGGCAGCCTTGTATTCTGCGATCAGCTCGGCCTCGGACCAAGCGTCCGGATCCATGCCCTCTGATTCGACCCACTCTTGCAAAGTCGGCAACTTGACTGCCGAAGGACCGGGCGCGTCGCTTCGGAGCAGGTCAAGCAAGTGGGTGATCTTGGCGTCGATTGCCAGCGTGGCGTCCAGATGGCGCCCGGCTTCGATGATGTTCTTGAGAAGCGCGTCACGCCGGTTCTGGATGTAGCGCAGATCGGTGGTTGTTTCGCTCCAGGCAAGGTAGCGCATGAACGCTTCGCGCAGGTCCACGCCATACAGGCTGGCACGCACAAAGGCAAAGTGGTGCACGCCCAAGGATCGAGGGTCACGCACCACTTGCGCTGTGGCACCCGGGGGGCGGCCTCGGCGCTTGGGCGCTGGGCTGGGAAACATCGGCTCTGCCCTGTCAACTAGATTCAAACTCATGGCGACTCTTTAGTGCTTGGCACCCTTGTGGTGGAGTTTGGGAGCCTGGGCATGGGTGTGCAACTCTCCCTTCTTTTGGGCGCTGCGCGCCTGCAGCAATCCCCACGCCCACTCTCTGGGTCCCGGCCATTTCACACAGCGTTTTTGCCAACTTAATTTGAGGCTCCAATGTGTCGATGCAAATGGCATACCCATGCCTCTCATAGCGACAACAAAAAAGCCGCTGCGGATTGAGCCGCCTTCTCATACGAAGGGCAATAGTCCAAAGTATCAATAGCTTCGAATTGGGCCTTTAACACCGCCTTGCGTTGGTCGACTTGCTTCAGAAATTCATCACGGTGTCGTATCAAAAAGGAACTTGCCGTTGCAAGCGCCAAAGGCTCGCGCTCTATGACCAGTGCCAAATCGAATAAGTCACGTGCCGTTGCTCGATCCCCGCGGTGCCACAGTTTCTTGGCGACGATCTCAGCCGAAGTCTCTACCTTGATCCGGCGCCCGAGTAACTCCCACAATTCAAAGGGATTGCTTGTCAAGTTGGGAGATGCCACAAAATCGATCTCGCCTTCTGGCCGAAGCAGTTTGATGTACCCAGGCCCTTCAACATATTTGTCTGAAACAGCTTCAGCCACATCGCTCAGGCGCGGGGACACGTACCCCAGGTACTGGGGATCGGGCACAAAGATATCGATGTCCTTGCTCATGCGATGCCGGTGGCGAAGCATCAAGACCGTGCCGCCCCCGAACGTCCAGAAAGGATTTTGGATGCCATGGGCTGCTATCTCATCGATCAACGAATAGGCATGTTGCAACAGTCCCTGCCAAACACCAACTGGCAGTGAATCTGGCGTCTTTAAATGGATTGCCATTACGCCCACACGCCTCGCGGTGAATGCAAGTCTTTTGCCCAATGGAACAAATGCTTCCACAGAAGCTTGGGCGGCTTGCTGCTACTCAATGCAACCTCTTCCACGGCTGCAACGATCAGGGAAAGGGGCACCTCATCAAGCAAGGTGGCAATGTGGGGGGTCATCCGCTCTGGTATTGCACCGTCTACCATTGCAGCAGCCAAGGCGTCTGGATCGAGCAATGTCTTGTAACTGACACTGGCGCTCTGACTGACCGACTGCAGTGCGTGCTTGTGGCCCTTGCGAGTGCCGGCATCCAGGTTGATTCCGACCAAATCCAACAGTGCAATCAACTTGGCCGCCCCCAGGTCCACCAGAGATCCGGTTTCGAGTTGATTGATGGTGGCGCGCGACAAGCCGCTCATCGATGCAAGCCGGGCTTGGGAGAGCCCTAAAGCAAGACGGCGCGCCTGCACAAGTTGACCAATTTCTGCGAGATTCATAGATCCTATTGGGCCACATTGTTATTAATTATGTCAAACATGCTTTACATAAATTGAAACAGGCATTTCTTATAGCAAGCACCCGCGGCAAATCCTTGACACCTCAAACTGAGGTGCTGCTGAGCAATTCGTTCAACGCCTGAGCAATCAGTTCGCCCTGACTGGCCAGCGAGCCAACGCACGAGCCCAACTGCTCTACTGCCACCGATCCCATGTCCAGCGGGTGCAAAACCAGCTCCAGGCCTTGAACGGTCACCACCGGGTTCAGGCGCGACCCCACCGTAGGGGAGTTCGCCGGCAGCGCGCTGCGCCGCACCAGGGGCACCACTACTTGGCCCCGGTAGGAGTCGTATTTGCCACTTTGCACCAGCACCACAAAGGGCATGGTGTCGCGCTGCAAGCCTTGGTTGTGATGAACGTCAAACTGCGCCATGGTGCTGACTGCCTCTACAGGGTCTGGTGTTCATCAGCAAAAGAGCCAATGCGATCATGCAGTGCATTCCAGTCCTGGCAGCAGCGCTGGGCGGCTTGTTCGCGCAAGGCCTGGGCATGCTCCTGACGCGCGACGTATTCGGTGAGCAAGGACTCCAGAGTGGCCGACAGGTTGTCGGTGTAGCGCCGGGCCCGTTCCACCAGCACCTCGTTCAAGGTCAGGTTGACGGGGCGTTTTCGGGTGGATGAGTGAGGAGCAAGCATGGATTCTTTCGCTAGATGAATGGCGCATAAAAGCCATTCGTTGATACAGGGTCGCTTTGATGAAAAACCTAGGGACGTTTTTGTGTAAAAACCAGGTACAGGTTTGTGTGAATCTCCGGCCACCTGTTAATTCAACTGGACTGACTACTAGCCTTTGCGTGCAAACAAGGCGTCACCCAACTGCCGCTCCAGCTCCTGAACCTTGGCCTCAAGCCGCTGCACCTGCTTATCTAGGTCATCTTCCGTGGACGCCAATTCCTCTTGCAAATAGGTTATCTGTCCCCGCAAGCGCTGGTTTTCCTGCCGCTGCTCAAACAGCTGCTCTGTTAGTTTTTCGAGTTCGTCCACGTTACGCATCCACTACTTGAAGGGGGCCACGTAGGCCGGTTTGCAAACAAAAATTGTGCTCACTCTAGCTGGGGCCGGGAGCTTGGCTGTGGCACCGGCCTATGCCTGCAGAGCCAAGCTCTCCCAATAGGGCGCGGAACTCGGACAGGTGTGGGAGAAACATGGTCGGGGCTTTCATATCAGTTTCAACGAAGTAACTCCCGTGACTGGCGTTAAGCAGGTGTCGGCCCTGCACGCTGCAATCGAGGTCTGCCGCCATTTTGGCCATTCGCCCGCGCCGCCTGGGCTTTGACTTGGCTGCTTTTACTGCCGTTTCGCGCTGCGATTAAGGTGGCCGCCATGTCCATCAGCGCCCCACTGGCCGACACCAGGCCTGCTATGGACACGTGCATATCGCGCGCTTCAAGTGACAAGGCACTGCCTCCAAAACACAACTTCAGCGCAGTCAACTCTGTCGGCGTGAGCGTGGCCAATTCCGGATAGTTCTTGATTGGCAACGAGACGGCGCTTTGATCCGCAAAACCAATCAAAAGAGATTCCAAAATGGCAACATATCGCACTGAAGTCGCATGCACGCATCCTCTTGCACGCTTACGGCCGCGTTCAATAGCTTGCTCCAAAACTTCTTGCGTCACCACTTCATCAAAGGGGTTTGGGGCCTTTATCGTCGTCATAGCTCAATCTCCACGGGAGGGCTGA
The DNA here is from genome assembly GCA_018061265.1 of Rhodoferax sp. Taxonomy (GTDB): domain Bacteria; phylum Pseudomonadota; class Gammaproteobacteria; order Burkholderiales; family Burkholderiaceae_C; genus Rhodoferax. The sequence continues at coordinate 18,795 of JAGOUM010000063.1, forward strand.
CGCCCTTCAATTGCAAAATGGTCCGATTGCGTTGTGCATCAAAGACCGCCGTTTGAATAAGCCGTGCCCCGGCACGTTTTTCCTGTCCAGACACCACCTCTTGCTCCACGCTATCCCATGCTTGGTTCACCAGACACACTGCTTGCATGCTTTGCCACCAACACTGGCGAGCTCGGCACAGATGTTCTGGTGTCTTGATGGCTAGCCGCAAACTCTCCAACACAACAGCCTTGGGTTGACTCTGAACCGGTACCACATCCCATAAGCGAACGCCGTTATGCCAAAAGCTGAATTCAAAACGAGCCTCCCACTCAGGCGGTCCGACATGAACATGGGGCGGACAGTGTTCGTTGCGGGTGAGCACCGCAACCAGCAAGCCTTGATGTGTGAATACCTTCATTAAATCCCAACTGTTGGGTTATTTTAGGTGGCGATCCGTTTGAATTCAACCCGCTGACACAAATCATGTTTAACGAAGCGTTTGCGAGCTGGCCATTGAGAGATGAGCATGTTTGATTCTGAAAATTTGTATGCGCATTATATGCGCATACAAATGATTTTTTAAAGTTCAACCTTAGGCTATTTTTTCTACTGTCATGATTATAAGGATAATCATGACGTGCATCAATAGCTATTAAATTCAGATCAAGCCAAAATCCGCTGATTCAAGTAAAGTTGACCCTAGTTTTGCAACTAAAGTTGACCCCTATTTAGAGGCCATCATCCAGCCACCCGTTGCAGGTGGCACACAAAAGCAGACTTGTCACTGCCGAAAATCACCAGCCAGCACTCAAAGAGCGCATGGCACATCCTGTTTATAGCCCTTCAGGCGCAAAGTTTCAACCTGCCCCTCACCCTCCTCCTTCACCAAACGCGCTCCCAAGCAGTTTGACCCTCTTCAG
>JAGOUM010000064.1 GCA_018061265.1 Rhodoferax sp.
GCATGGCAGGAATCAGGCGCGCAGGTGTGATCACACTGTGTTCAAGCTTGATCAGGCGTACGCGCAGGCTGTTGACACGGTAAATGTCAGACAAGATGTCATTGCCCATGGCGTCGACCATGCGGTCGTGCAGGCCCCAGTCAACGGACTGGGCGTCGTTGAGTAGCTCTGTATCGCAGGCGACATCTCCCGCTGAGACGCTGGCGCGAGCCAGAATCGCCTGGTGGCTGGCCTCGATGGCTTGTAATTCGTCATCACCGGCATGGAGCACAAAATGTTGAATCGCTTCGCGCTCGATCATGCTGCGCACCTGAAACGCGTTACGGATCAGCTTGAGGTCAACATGCGCAATCTGCAGGCCACGCTGCGGCACGGTCTTGACCAGACCAGCGGCCTCCAGGCGTGGAATCATTTCGCGAACCGCACCCAGCGGCATGTCCAGCAGTGTCATGAGTTCTCGCTGTGAGACAAACTGACCACTACGGATGCCACCACTGAGGATTTGCTGGGTAAAGCCGTCGTAGGCGCGCGCACGCTGACTGTCAGCAGGGGCCGATCCAATTCCTGATCGGACACCTTGGTTCACTTTGCTTTTTGTAGCTGAAAGCGCATTAGACATAATGGCTAGAGCAACATTATTCCAAGATTGCCATATTACCCAGAGCGTCAGGATGCTGCATATGCATAACTAACATGTTAGCAGTTGAAGTCATGCCGTGATGTACGGGTAAACCCTTACCCTGACAGCACTTGCTCACAAAAGCCGCGCGGCGCTGCCGGCGACAAAGACCTGAATGTTTTGTGTGATCGCCTGGGCCACAAAGGCGCGCAGCACATCTTGCAACTGGGCTTCCTCGACATATGCGATGGTGATGTGGTTGCTCTGGTGTCCGGCCATCAGGTCATCGCGCTGCACGCCGTCGAGCACACAGTTCAGCAGTGGCCACTCGTAGGTGGTGGCGCGGCGGCGGCGCTCAAACTCAGCAGCAGGCAGTTCCGCGGCCGTGCCGGTGCCAATGTGCAAAATGACCTGTGTGCCTTCGTAATGGGCGCGCGCCCAGATCAGCCGCCCGGCCTTTCCCTGCCCGTGGATGGATGAACCCCCTTTGGGAAAATACATGGCCGGCTGGCGGTAACCGGTGGCCCCGGCAATGCCGCCCTTCAGGTGCTCAAACGGCACCGAACCGGAAATCTCCAGGTCCCAGTAGAAGGTGCCCTCAAACTCGCTGCCCCAGCGGATGTCATGCAGCGTGGTCTCGGATGGCAAACCCAGCGAATCGAGCAGACGCCACAGCATGGTCTGCGGTATGGCAGTGCCCATGTCCACCTCGTTGATACACGGGATGGGCTTGCCCGCGCGGATGATGTTGCCCGCTTCGTCGGGAATCGGGAAGCGCTCTGTCGAGCCAATGGCGCCTTCGGCAAAGTCCGACGCGGCACACGACTGCGCCAGCCCCTGCTGGTATTGCACGCCGACGGCAGTCAGACCAAAGCGCTGGGTAAAACGTGCCATGGCGATCATCATGGCGCACTGCTCCAGCACCTGGTCACGCGTCAACTCCTTGGCCGGGTCGCTGCCAAACTTGAAGGTCATGCCGCGCGCCTCGTACCAGGCCAGGCATTCTTCACGCAGGCTTGGCGGCACCTTAGCCATCTCGACAAGCAGGGCGGACTGCGACAGGCTTTCCAGCGGCATGCCAACGTTGACCAGCGCTTTTTGCGGGAACACGCCGTTGATCATGCCCATGCAAAAACTGTCAAACAGACCAATGATCTCTTTGTACTGCAGCACATAACGGCCCACCTGCTGGCCCATCGCCCAGGCTGGCGTGCTGGAAGCTGGGTGGGTGGCCGTGACGGGCGTCAAGTAAGAGGTGTCATGTGTGATCTGGCCGGTGCTCAACCAGGATTGCAAACCGGCATAGAAAAACGCATCGTCAAAATTGCTGGACCACAGGCGCGAATAGGTCTTGCCCAGGCTGGTCAAGGTGCCCGCCATACACAACATGCCCACCAGCCCCGGCCAGGTGCCATCAAAATTGGCCAGCAACAACACCGGGCCACGATGGCGCGCCAGGCTGGGTGCCAGATGGTGCGAGTATTGCCAGGCGGTCAGCAGCACAATCACCGGTGCATCCGGGTCCATGCTGGCAAACAGGTCACTGCCTTCGCGCTGGCTGCTGACAAAACCGTGACCCTTGTCACCCTTGAAGAGGTGGGCACGTTTGATCTGGTAGCCCAGACGTGTCGTCACTGCCTCTTCCAGCCGCACCTCAAACTTGGCCTGCACCGGCCAGCATTCAACGTTGGCCGATTCGCGCAGGTCGGCATTGGTAACCAACAAAACCTCTTTGTCAGCAACGGTGATCTGGGGTTTGGCAGCAGGAAGGGTCAGGGTGAGCATGGTGTCGTCCTCATTGGGGTGGAAAGTTGAGCAAATACGGCAATCACTGCCAGGCCAACATGGCAGCACGACAACGTGCCATGTCGTCATAGAGTTGCAGATAAATGGCGTATTTGGCGTCGTGAAAAGCTCGGGTTGCGACGCGGGCTGCCACACTGCCGCCCGACGCCACCATCTGCGCCGCTGCCTCGGGCAGGGTCGCGAAAGCGCCGCTGGCAACCGCACCGAGCAATGCCGCACCCAGGGTGACCGCATCTTCTTCGCGCACCAGATGGATCTCGCAACCGGTGGCATCGGCAGTTTCCCTCAGCCAGACCGGATTTTTGGTGGCACCACCACAGAGCACGATGCGCTCGATCTGATGCCCTGCCGCGTTCATGCGTTCGATGATGTGGCGTGTACCGTAGGCCAGTGCCTGCAAGGTGGCCAGATACAAACGGGCCAAGGCGTCTTTGCCGGTTTCGAGCGTCAAACCCACCACCAGCCCACACGCATGCGGATCAGCGCGCGGAGAACGGTTACCATGGTGATCCGCCAACACATGCAGGTGGCGGGTGGGCCAGGGTTCGCGTGCTTCCAGGGCGGCCAGCCATTCATTGAGCACGGCGTACAGGTTGCGCCCTTCGGTCTGTGCAGTGGATTCGAGGAGGGGCCAGGCGTCGCTCTGACGCAGAGTCCAGTCCAGCAAGGCACCGGCGGCACTCTGACCCCCTTCGCTGAGCCAGAAGCCCGGCAGCATGGCACCCCAGTAGGGTCCCCAGACACCCGGAACCATCACCGGCTGCGGACTCACCACCATGTGGCAGTTGGATGTGCCGGCAATCAGGCCCAGGCTGCCTTTGGGTGCCGTACTGACAAGAGCCAGGCCACCCGCATGGGCGTCAATGATGCCTGTGGCCACCACGATGCCTGGTGCCAGACCCATCTCGGCTGCCGCCACAGCGCTCAGTTGACCGGCTGCAGAGCCAAGCGGCAACACTTGCGGCGGCACCTTGTGGCGCAGATCATCCAGCCCGACGGCTTCAAGCAGACTGTCGCTGAAACGGCCTTCATGCGAGAGGTAATTCCACTTGCAGGTCAGCGTGCAGACACTGGCGACATCGGCGCCACTGGCACGCCAGACCATGTAGTCGGCCAGATCAAAAAAACGCCAGACGGCGGCATAACGCTCGGGGTAATTCTGCTTCAGCCACAACAGCTTGGGCAACTCCATCTCGATGCTGACCTCGCCACCGACATACTTCAATGCTTCGTCATTCGTAGCGTTGATCACATGCTGTTGCTGGGCTGCACGGTGATCCATCCACATGATGATGTTGTGCGCCGGATCACCCTCTTCGGCCAGGGAGACGGGCTGCCCGTCACTTTTCACGGCCACCAGCGAGCAGGTGGCGTCGATGCCCATGGCGCGAACCTGCGTCGCGTCAATGCCCGCGTTGGTCACCGCCTCGCGCACGGCGGCACAGGTTTGTGCCCAGATATCGTCGCCGGATTGCTCGACAAACAGGGCCTTTGGATGAAACTGTGCGATGTCCCGCTGGGCAAACGCCAGCCTTTGTCCCGTGGCGTCAAACAAGCCGGCACGAACGCTGGCCGAGCCCACATCAATGCCTAAATAGATTGATTCGTCCACCTTGTCTCCGTCGTGACGACTAACATGTTAGTACTATAACCAACGCTGGGCCATTGCACAAGCAGCAGGCGCCCCGGTGCGACATCACCGGTGCAAAAGATCAAACCCAAATGGCGGTGCGGCGATAATGGATGGCTATGCCTGATGACAGACTGGTGCTGCAAGGGCAAACACCCTTTTCCCATGACCGCCTGAGCCTTAATTGCCATGACCCATTCCGCTATCAGCGTTGCAGACATCCGCAAGACCTTTCTGGATTTTTTTGCCTCCAAGGCCCATACCGTGGTGGCGTCGAGCCCGCTGGTGCCGGGCAACGACCCGACGCTGATGTTCACCAACTCAGGTATGGTGCAGTTCAAGGACGTCTTTCTGGGCACCGACAAGCGCTCTTACGTACGTGCCGCATCGGTGCAAGCCTGCCTGCGTGCCGGCGGCAAACACAATGACCTGGAAAACGTCGGTTATACCGCGCGCCATCACACGTTTTTCGAGATGCTGGGCAACTGGAGTTTTGGTGACTACTTCAAGCGCGAATCAATCGAGTGGGGCTGGGAGTTGTTAACCCAGGTCTTCAAGTTACCGCCCGAGCGTCTGCTCGCCACCGTGTATGCCGAAGACGATGAAGCCTTTGACATCTGGACCAAAGTGATCGGGCTGCCGCCAGAGCGCGTGATTCGCATTGGCGACAACAAGGGGGGTCGGTACAAGTCAGACAACTTCTGGATGATGGCTGACACTGGCCCCTGCGGCCCATGCTCAGAGATTTTTTATGACCACGGCCCACACATCCCCGGTGGCCCGCCGGGCAGTCTGGATGAGGACGGTGACCGATTCATCGAAATCTGGAACCATGTGTTCATGCAGTTCAACATGGCAGAAGACGGCTCGGTGACGCCGCTACCAGCCCCCTGTGTGGACACTGGCATGGGTCTGGAGCGGCTTGCGGCCATCCTGCAGCACGTGCACAGCAACTATGAAATTGATATTTTTGATGCCCTGATCAAAGCCGCAGCGCGCGAAACCCATTGCACGGACCTGAACAACAACTCGCTCAAGGTGATTGCCGATCACATCCGCGCCACCGCCTTCCTGGTCAGCGACGGTGTTTTGCCCAGCAATGAGGGCCGTGGCTATGTGCAGCGGCGCATCATCCGCCGCGCCATCCGGCATGGCTACAAGCTTGGGCAAAAAACCCCGTTCTTTCACAAGCTGGTACCGGACCTGGTGGCGCAGATGGGTGATGCGTACCCGAGTTTGGCGGCCCAATCGGCGCGCATCATGGAGGTGCTGCGGTTGGAGGAAGAGCGTTTCTACGAAACACTCGAAATCGGCATGCACATCCTGGATGAGGCTTTGGGTGCCTCGGCCACAGTTTTGCCAGGAGATGTCGCCTTCAAGTTACACGACACCTACGGTTTTCCGCTGGACCTGACCAACGACGTCTGCCGCGAACGTCAGGTGCAGGTGGATGTGGCCGGGTTTGAGGCCGCCATGGCGCACCAGAAATCGCAGGGCCGCGCAGCGGGCAAGTTCAAGCAGGACAAGGCACTTGAGTACAGCGGCGCTAGCAACCAATTTGTGGGTTATGAACACTTGACAACCACCTCTGAAATCATAGCTATCTATATAGACGGAATAAGCGCTGAAGGTCTAAAAGAGGGTCAAACGGGGGTGATCGTGCTGGCTGATACGCCGTTTTATGCCGAGAGCGGCGGCCAGGTCGGTGATGCCGGGGCCATTTTTTCTGACCACGCGCTGTTTGAAGTGGCCGACACGCAAAAAATCAAGGCCGACGTGTATGGTCACCATGGTGCAATCAAGTCGGGCAGTTTCAAAGTTGGCGACGGTGTCACCGCCCATGTGAATTCGCGCCTGCGCGCCGCCACGGTGCGCAACCACTCGGCCACCCATCTGATGCACAAGGCCCTGCGCGAGGTGCTGGGTGGCCATGTGCAGCAAAAAGGCAGTCTGGTCACCGCAGAGCGCACCCGGTTCGACTTTGCCCATAATGGTCCGGTGACTGATTCAGAAATCCGCGAGATTGAAGCGCGCGTGAACGCCGAGATTTTGTCCAACGCCGCCGCCACGGCGCAGATCATGGACATTGAGTCGGCGCAAAAAACCGGTGCCATGATGCTTTTTGGCGAGAAGTACGGCGAAACCGTGCGGGTCCTGGACATCGGCAGCAGCCGGGAGTTGTGCGGCGGCACCCATGTACTACGCACCGGTGACATCGGGCTGTTCAAGGTGGTGGCGGAGAGCGGTGTTGCCTCTGGCGTACGTCGTATTGAAGCACTCACCGGTGAAAACGCCCTCGCCTACCTGCAGCATCTGGAAGATACCCTGGGCCACGCCGCTGGTGCCCTGAAGGCACCAGTCGCTGAGGTTAACGACCGCTTGAGCAGTGTGCTCGATCACGTCAAATCCCTGGAAAAAGAGTTGCTGGCGCTCAAGGGCAAACTGGCCTCGGTGCAAGGTGATGAGCTTTTGAGCCAGGCGCAAGACATCAAGGGGGTCAAATTGCTGGTGGCCCGCCTGGAAGGTGCAGATGTCAAGACGCTGCGCGACACCATGGACAAACTCAAGGACAAGTTAAAGACTGCGGTCATCGTCCTGGGGGTGGTGGACGGTGCCAAGGTCCAGATTGCGGTGGGGGTCACGCCAGACACCACGATGAAAGTCAAGGCGGGTGAGCTGGTCAATTTTGTAGCCAGCCAGGTCGGCGGCAAAGGTGGCGGCAAACCCGACATGGCCATGGCCGGTGGCACCGAACCTGCCAAACTGGCCGCAGCGCTGGACAGCGTGGCAGCCTGGGTTTCCAGCAAGCTTTGAGTTCCCTTTTTTATAGCTATTAGCCCTTTTGTAAAAAGGGCTAATGCCCGATTTTTCGTTAAATTTTTTGCAAGGTTTGAGAATTGTCAGGACGATTCAGTCTCTGTGTTTTAGACTCTGCACCCTTTACCGTCCCACCTTCAAGGCCAGTCACATGAGTGCATTTTTGAATGAAACCGTTTTAAGCGTACACCACTGGACAGACCGCCTGTTCAGTTTCACGACCACCCGTGACCCGGCGCTTCGGTTTTCAAACGGGCACTTCACCATGATCGGGCTGCGCCAGGAGGGTGGCAAGCCCTTGCTGCGCGCCTACAGCATCGTCAGTGCCAATTACGAAGAGCATCTTGAGTTTCTCAGCATCAAGGTGCAAGACGGACCCCTGACCTCCAAACTGCAGCACATCAAGGTGGGTGACCAGATTGCAGTGGGCAAAAAGCCCACCGGCACTTTGCTGATTGATTACCTGTTGCCCGCCAAGAACCTGTATCTGTTTGGTACCGGCACCGGGCTGGCACCTTTTTTGAGCATCATCCGCGACCCGGCGACTTATGAGATGTTTGAAAAAGTCATTCTGGTACACGGTGTGCGGCAGGTTGCCGAACTGGCCTACCACGACTACATCACACAAGAGTTGCCAGAGCATGAGTTTCTGGGTGAGATGATCAGCGAACAACTGTTGTATTACCCGACAGTGACGCGCGAGCCATTCAAGAACCAGGGCCGTATCACTGACCTGATTGAGTCGGGCAAGTTGCAAGCCGACCTGGGAATGCCCAAGTTTGACCCATTGACCGACCGGGCCATGATGTGTGGCAGCCCTGGACTGCTCAAGGACCTGAAGCATGTTCTGGAAAAACGTGGCTTTGTCGAGGGAAATACCACCAAACCAGGGGACTATGTGGTTGAACGTGCGTTTGTCGAGCAATGAGCATGACGAAACATCACGACCTGTACGCCATTGGTAATGCGCTTGTCGATACCGAATACGAGGTCACCGATCAGTTGCTGCAGGATGCTGGTGTTGCCAAGCGTCACATGACTTTGATCGATGCACAGCGACGCACCGAGCTGTTGCATCATGTGCAGGGCATGCACGCGCGACGCACGGGTGGCGGCTCAGCGGGCAATACGGTTGTGGCATTGGCGCAGCTCGGTGGCAAGGCGTTTTATTCCTGTCGCGTGGCAGATGATGAACTGGGCGCGTTTTATACCAAAGACCTGTTGTCGCATGGGGTCGCGACCAACCTGACGGCCAGCAAGGCACCCACCGGCCAAACCGGCATGTGTATGGTGATGGTCACACCCGACGCTGAGCGCAGCATGAGCACGTTCCTGGGTGCAACCGCTGATATTGACGCCTCGTCGCTGCAGCCCGATGACATCCGCAAGTCCAAAATTTATTACATGGAGGGCTACCTGGCTGCATCGCCGACCGGATTGGACGCCGCCATCAAGGGTCGCACGATTGCGCGTGAAGCCGGGGTGGCGCTGGCCACCACCCTCAGCGACATGACGATGATCAACTACTGTCGCGCCGGACTGGACGCCATGGTGGGGAACCCCGACACCGGTACGCTGGACTATCTTTTTTGCAACGAAGAAGAAGCTCAGGTCTGGTGCGGCACGCAGGACCTGGCCGGGATTTGCCAGAAGATCGCGCAGCAGGCGCGGGTGGTTTGTCTGACGCGCAGTGCCAAAGGTTGCATCGTACTGGAGGCCGGTGGCCAAACTGAGGTGCCAGCCGCCAAGGTGCGCGCCGTGGATACCAATGGCGCAGGTGACATGTTTGCCGGCGCTTTTATGTACGCGGTGACACAAGGCCAGTCTCATGCACAAGCGGCGTGGCTTGCCAACCTATGTGCAGCACGGGTGGTGTCCCAGTACGGCAACCGGCTGCTTCAGCCCGTAGTTGACGAACTCAAGGCTCAATTTGAACGTTACCTGGTCCAATAGAACCGTTTGGCGATTCTATTCAGTGTTGTGGCAAGGAAACGGGACGTATAGCATTTGACTTATTTATGAGGATATTGACTTTAGTCAGTGACATGGATCAAGTCGCGAACGAGAATAAGGCTTAGCTGTTATTGATGCGTTTTAATAGCTGCAATATTTTTCAACTTTAAAGGAAACAAAGCAATGACAAATCGTCGCGTATTTATTTTGCAGTCTGTGATCGGTACCAGCGCACTGGCTTCAGGCGCTGTGATGGCCGCCGCGCCCATGGTCGATGAGAACGATGGCGCTGCCAAGGGCCTGGGTTATGTGGCTGACACCGCCAAGGCGGATGGCAAGAAGTACCCCAAACATACCAAGGACCAAATGTGCACCAACTGCGCGTTGTTCCAAGGTAAGGCAACAGACGCCGCCGGTGGCTGCCCCCTGTTTGCTGGCAAACAAGTGGCTGGCAAAGGCTGGTGCAGCGCTTACGCCAAAAAAGCGTAAACCTCGGCCTCATCATGCCCTGAAGTGCTCAAGCATTGAGTGCTTGGGGCCCAAGAAGCCCACCCTTGAGGTGGGCTTTGTTTTGTGTGCTTGTCAGACCGAAGCATGATGTCGCCCGAAATTTCAGATAATCAGCTCATGACTCAAACCCTCAATGCCGACGCCGCCGAACTGGCCAAGTTTTCTGACCTCGCTCACCGCTGGTGGGACGCCGACGGCGAGTTCCGTCCTTTGCACCAGATCAACCCAATACGGCTGTCCTGGATTGGCAGTCTGGTGTCGTTGAGTGGACTCAATGTGCTTGACGTGGGCTGTGGCGGCGGCATTTTGACCGACTCCCTGGCACGCAGTGGTGCACGGGCCACCGGCATTGATTTGTCAACCAAGGCACTGCGTATTGCCCAACTGCATGCGCTGGATACACAGACTGAAAACGTACAGTACCGCGAAATCAGCGCCGAAGGCATGGCGGCGGAACAGCCCGCAAGTTTTGATGTGGTGACTTGCATGGAAATGTTGGAGCATGTGCCTGACCCTGCCTCGGTGGTGCAGGCCTGTGCAACGCTGGTGAAACCTGGCGGCTGGGTGTTTTTTTCAACCCTTAACCGCAATCCGATGTCGTTTTTGCTGGCCATTGTTGGCGCCGAGTATGTGCTCAACATGTTGCCCAAAGGCACCCACGAATACGCCAAAATGATCAAACCAAGCGAGCTTGCCGGCTTTTGCCGGGCGGCAGGGCTGACGGTGACGCACAGCCGGGGGCTGTCCTTCAACCCGTTGACACAGCGTTACTGGCTCAACAACGACACCCGGGTGAATTACCTGTTGGCAACTCAGCGTCCGCAGCTAGCATGACGGCATCAAGCACTGTGGCCCGGTTTGCAGATGTGCGAGCGGTGCTGTTTGACCTGGACGGCACCCTGGTTGACAGTGCGCCCGATCTTGCCGGTGCCGTCGACTCGATGCGGCTGAAGCGGGGATTGACCTCGCTGCCCTTGACCGTTTATCGCCCCATGGCCGGTGCGGGTGCACGCGGCATGCTGGGTGTGGGTTTTGGCGTTGACCCGACGCATCCTGATTTTGGTGCCTTGCGCGAAGAGTTTTTTATCGCGTATGAGCAGCGCCTGACCATGAACACCGTAATTTTTGACGGCGTTTCGGCGTTGGTCAAGGCACTGGGCCAGCACCAGCTACCCTGGGGTGTTGTGACCAACAAATCAGAGCGCTTTACCCTGCCTCTTACCCGGGCGCTGCCATTGTTTGCCAGCGCTGCCACCATTATCAGTGGTGATACCACACCTTTTGCCAAACCACACCCTGAACCATTGCTGGAGGCAGCACGTCGGCTGGGCGTCGCGCCAGCGCACTGCATTTACGTTGGTGATGACGAACGGGACATCGTGGCAGGCAAGGCCGCTGGCATGATGACGGTTGCGGTGACTTACGGCTATCTGGGTCAAAAGGCAGATACGGATGCATGGATGGCCGACGCAAAAATTAATTCTGCCCTGGAACTATTGCAATTGATGCCAACGGCCTAAAATGCCCGGCTAGGGGCTGCATTGGTTTCGACGTGGGTACGGAATCGCTGTGGTGCATGTCGAGCTGAATAAACTCGTAAAACTGATTCAAAAAAACTAACTGCAAACGACGAACGTTTCGCACTCGCTGCTTAAACACCAGTGAGCCTTACAACAGCAGGCCGATGGGCTGGGCAAGGGTGGCTTGATCGCAAGGTCGGGTTATCCAGGCTGTAAGGTCATTCACATCGGCTGGCCTATCACCGGGTACCTTGGTGGTGAGCAAGAATTAAGGGTACTGGCGATGTTGAAAGCGTGTGGCTGCGCGTTCAAAAGGGCGAGACCCAAATCAGACCACTAAACATGTAGATCTGCTCGAAGATGGCTTACGGACGCGGGTTCAAATCCCGCCAGCTCCACCACACAACAAAAGCCCAACTGTTTTCAGTTGGGCTTTTTCTTTGGCAAATCCTCAATGTTGGCGCGAAGCCAAGGATTCACACCGTCCCGATTAGGTTGACCGCTGAAACGACTAGCGGGTCAGTTGGATACGGTCACCTGGACATCCCGCCAGGCTGCGACGAACTGACGCGCCATGCTGGCAATTTGCTTTGTCGACATTCCGGGTTTGTAAAGAGCAGAACCCAGGCCAAAACCGGTGGCTCCTGCGTCCCTATAGGGCTTCAAGGATTCGGGCCTGATGCCACCAACCGGCAACAAACCACAGCCTTTTGGCAACACCGCACACAATGCCCTGAGGACTGCTGGCGTAACCAGCTCGGCGGGGAAAATCTTAAGCGCATCGGCACCAGCTGCCAGCGCGCCAAATGCCTCGGTTGGCGTCACAACGCCTGGAATACACAAAAGCCCGGCTGCCTTCGCTGCGCGAATCACAGTCACGTCGGCATGCGGCATCACCGCCAGTTCAGCACCGGTTTCACACAATGGTCCGATCTGGCCGATCCCCAACACCGTACCAGCACCCACCAGTACTTCTTCAGGTAGCGCTTGTCGCAGGGCGGCAATGCTGGAGAACGGGTCTGGCGAGTTAAGCGGTACTTCGATTAATCGAAAGCCCGCATCAACCAGGCACACGCCGACGTCAACGACTTCCTCCGGCCTGACACCGCGCAGGATTGCGATCAGGGGCAACGCTGAGTTTGCAGCGGCAAATCGCTCTGACAATGTCGCACACTGAGTCATTCGACCTCCAGAAAAAATTAACTCGCCGACGGGATCAAACCACTGGCCAAAGCAAAATTCCATAAGCCCGGCGCTGCCGTGTTACCAAGCATGGCAGCCACCGGCCGTCCAAGAATGGAAAACGCATCGGCATATCGCTGGCAAAGCGCCGATTCACCGATCAGGACCAGTGGCATCGTCGCCTGCTCCCCAATACCCGCCAGCCCTGACACCAGTTCGCTTCCGATCAGCAAACCAGAAAGATAGTCGGCCAGCGCATCTGGTGGCAGTCGACCGGTCAGCCCCAAAGTTCGGGTGGCGAACATCTGATGTGTCAGATCACCTGTGTGACCCTGCCGAGCCTCTGCGAGTCCAAGCTCAAACGCCTCAGGTCCAGCTCTGGCCGCGACTTTTCTGTCATCAGGCAACAGGCGGCCCAGAATCGAGTGCTGACATAAAACGGCAAACAGTTCGCCCGTCATGTAGGTCGAAAAACGCAGCAATCGACCGTTTTCGACGAGAACCCATTTTGAATGGGTTCCGGGTAAAACGACACAGCATCGCGCAGACCATTGCCGGTTCTCGGACAAAGCACCAGCGATCTGGATTTCCTCGCCACGCATCACATCCGGAATTTGTTCAGGTTGATCGAACAAGACACCGGGAGCAATGACCAGATCGGGTCCAAGGCCACTGGGTACCGTGACACGCTGATGCGCCAGCATCCGGATATCAGCTGGGCAAAGCACGTAGGGTGCCTCAAGCCAACCTTGTGCGCTACCCACCATTCCACTGGCCACGATGGCAAATGTTGGCTGGTGTTGCACCCAATCACCGGCGATTGCCTGAAGGGCCTGCTCAAAACCGCGCACTCCAGGCGACGGCAGATGCTGAATGCCATGGTCTGATTGCCGAGTCTCAATGATCTTGCCGTCTTGCATCAAGAACGCCCGCAAGCTCGAAGTCCCCCAGTCGAGGGCCAGCAGGCGGGCAAAGGTGTCGCTCACCATTCGGCCACCGCACCATCGGCATGGCGCCAAACCGGGTTGCGCCAGTCGGGTGCGGCCAGGCTGCGTTCCTGCACCAGCGCCTCGTTGATTTCCACCCCCAATCCGGGTTTGGTTGGGGGCAGCATGTAGCCGTCGTGAAACTGGAAGTCCTCCTTGTTGAGCACGTAGTCCAGCAGTTCAGCACCCTGGTTGTAATGAATGCCCATGCTTTGCTCCTGAAAGACGGCATTACGTGCCACAAAGTCCACATGCAGGCAAGACGCCAGCGCCAGCGGTCCCAGCGGGCAATGTGGCGCAAAGCCCACATCAAAGGCTTCGGCCATCGAGGCGATCTTGTGGCATTCGGTGATGCCACCCGCATGCGACAGGTCAGGCTGCACGATCGAAATCCCGCCGTTGACCAGCACCCGCTTGAAATCAAAGCGCGAAAACATGCGCTCACCGGCGGCAATCGGAATGTGCGTCATCTCCGCCAGGCGTGGGTAATACTCGGCCTGCTCGGCCAGAACAGGCTCCTCGATGAAGAGTGGTCGGTAGGGTTCCAGCTCTTTGATGAGCACTCGCGCCATCGGTGCAGTAACCCGACCATGGAAATCGAGCCCGAATTCAATGGTGTTGCCGAACTCCGCTCGAATTTCGGCCACCACCGCTACGGCCGCATCGACAGTGCGGCTGTTGTCGATCAAACCCATTTCTTCACAGCCATTGAGCTTGAAGGTGTCGAAGCCGAAGGCTTGCAGCTTGCGGATACCGGCAATCACATCGGCCGGCCTGTCACCACCAACCCAGCTGTACATCTTCATGCGGTCGCGCACCAGACCACCAAGCAGTTCGTAAACCGGCGCACCGAGAACTTTCCCTTTGATGTCCCACAGTGCCTGATCAATACCGGCAATGGCGCTCATCAGAATCGGACCACCGCGGTAGAAGCCGCCGCGGTACAGCGTCTGCCAAATGTCGTTGATACGTGAAGGGTCCTGGCCGATCACGTAATCCGAGAGTTCATCGACAGCCGCTTGTACTGTTCGTGCCCGGCCCTCGATGACCGGTTCGCCCCAACCACTCACACCCTCGTCTGTTTCGATCTTCAGAAACATCCAGCGTGGTGTCAGGCGGTAAGTGCTCAATTTGGTAATTTTCATGAATCCTTCTCCGTTTCAGGCTCATGCGCTTCGATCTTGACTTCGTTCCTGCTCATGTCTGAATAGGCGCGCTGCGCGGTGCGTTCGATCATGCGACGAGAGGCCGCCTCGGCCGTGTCAGGAAGCTTGCGACGGATGGCTTCAAACAAATCGCGGTGTTCCTGAATGGTCAGTGCCATGTGCTCCACTTCACGAACAAAAGTCACATCAAAAATGGCACGCTGCAAGGCGCTGACAGCGTCGCTGAGTTGCTGCATGACAACATTGTGCGACGCCATAAGAACCGCCCGGTGGAATCGTATGTCGGCTTCATGAAAGATATCAAGACGACCTGGGTTGGCGGCCATCTCGTTGAAGCTGGCTTCTATGTCGACCAGGTCCAAAGCCGTTGCCCGCTCCGCTGCCCAACGCGAGATGGTTGGCTCGATCAGGCCGCGCACTTCGATCAACGAACAGATCAGGCTCGGGTGACTGCCATTTTCAAGCGTCCATTCCAGCACGTCGGCATCCAGGTAATTCCAGCGTTCGGAGGACATCACAAACAAGCCCCGATTGCGTTGCGCATCGATCAGTCGTTTGGTCGCCAGCACTTTGACAACTTCACGTATCACATTTCTGGAAACACCGAATTGCTGACACAACTCAGCCTCCGACGGCAAGGCAACACCCGGTGCGAAATGGCCCTGCGTGATGCGCTTGCCAAACAAATGTGTCAATCGCTCCGTCTTGTTCATCGCGCTGCCTCTGGATTGGTTCGTGAGGGGGATTTGACCGGGTCTGAAATTTTTCGTAGATCGGTTTGTCTGACAATCTAAAATAATTGTAGTACAACGCCAAATTGCCGTATAAAATTTGTTGCACGTCAAAGCAACGGTCATGAACCCAACCGACACCACCGCCATCAATCCGGAATTCGCCGATCTGGTCGTCATTGAGTCTGCGAACCCTTACCGGACCTGTATTCAGGGGTTGGCCAACGAGCCAATCACGGTACAGGCTCTGTTGAAACGTGCACAGGAGCTGCTGGGCGACGAGGCAGACTTTAGGGGACTAGGTGACTACTCACAAGCAGCCATCGTCGAACGCTTGGCGGCCAACCGGCTGCGTGTGTGCATCATTCAGGGCTCGGCTGACCATCCGGCGCATCTGTTTGACCACGAACACACCCTGCGCGCCGCAGCGCGCATCTGGCAAAACGGCGGCGTGCCTTTTACCTTCGGCGTGCCGGTGATCTGCGACGGCACGGCGCAAAGCAATATCGGTCAAAGTTATTCGCTGGCATCGCGCAATCAGACAGCGATGGCTGTGAACATCAATTTCGAAGGCCACAGCTACCACGCGGCCTATGTGATTGCCGGCTGTGACAAATCGCCGGCAGGCATCCTGTCGGGGCTCGCTGCGGCCGATCGGGCACGGCGCGAACCCGAGCGTGGCACGGCACCGGTTTGGGCCGTGTTTGTTCCGGCTCATGTCTTGAAGGGTGGCAGTATCCCCAAGGGCACACGCAAGAAGCTGCGTAACATCCAGGACGTGGCTCGTGCCGCAGGCGACGCACAGCTGGCCAACGACATAGAGGACAACTGCCACTACATCCTGCAATGCTCTTCCGACGAGGCTTTCTTGGCATTGCTCAATCGGGCGGTTGAATGTAGGCTGATCGATCGATTCGCTGCCAACGACATCCTCAACGAACTGGCTGCTGCCACCTGCGATGACAAGGGTGGCATCTGTGCGTTCAACGGGACCGGCAATTCGTCGCGCACGCTGATGTCCGCGCTGGGTCTGGTTCCTGAACAATCCGAATTGCTGGTGAACGAAGCACCCACTGCGCTGGTGGCACGCAACGTCGACCAATTGTTCCGCCTGATCAACAAGCCCGAGTACTCGGTGTGCGAGCTCCTGGAGCACAACTACGCCAACGCCATCCGCATCCACAATGCCACTGGAAGTTCCAGCAATCTGATGCTGCACATGCCGTGCATCATGCGCCACGCCGGTTTTGACGTTTCACTGTTCGACTACGAGCGTGTGCGTGACGCCTTTGCTGTCCCCGACATCTTTGCGCATAGCCTGACCGAAGGCCGCGACACCTTTGTTCTGGCCCAGCAGGCCCAGGCCGGACTGCACCATGGCATGACCAGCCTGTACAAGGTGCTACACAACCTGAACGTCCCGATGAATTGGGACGCTTTGACCGTCACCGGAAAAACCTGGCGTCAAAGGGTCACAGAGATCCCAGAAGCTGTATCGCCCGAGCTGCCCCAAGAGCGGTCGATCATCCGCATCCAGCCGGTGCGTGAACTGTCGGGTACCGACATCATGCGCGGCAATTTTTTCTCATCCTGCACACTGAAGGTTGCGGGCATGTCGACCGAGTCTTACCAGCGTTTTAATGGTCGCGTTTTCCTGGTGCGGTACTACGATAACGAGATGCCGTGCAACCGCGAGCTGAGTTCCGGCAATCTGGTTGACAACCTATGCCAGATGCCGGAGCTGACACCGGAACTGTTGGCCGCGCTGAGGCGCAACTACGGTGCACCGCCCGACGAAGACGTCTTGACCATGGTTAAAAATGGCACCTTGGCTTTCGCCTTCGTGATTGCTGGCCAGGGTCCGAAGGCCTTTGGCATGCCCGAACTGTTTGCACCAAGCCAATACCTGCGCCACCACGGTGTGGTAGAACGCACCTCGATGATGATCACCGACGGCCGCTACTCAGGTGTCACCAAGGGTGCCTGCGTCGGCCACGTGGTGCCCGAGGCCTACGAGGGTGGCGGCATCGGCGCGTTGGCCAATGGTGACCTGCTATGGGCCCGCCTGTCCGACAAGCGCATCGATTTGCTGGATCGCCCCGCCTTTCTGCGCGGCGAACTCACCCCAATGGCCGCTGTGACACTGACCGGACGCGCCGAGCTGGTCGCGCAACGACGTGTCGCCATCGAACATCGCCAGCGTCAAGTTGCCGCTTGCAGCATTCTGGACAACGTGACAGATGCCGAGTATGGCGTCGTGCCTTTGGCAGTGCACCGGCGAGCAACCACCCCGTGGACAGCGAACAGCCATTGAACCTGGCGCGACTTGAAGAAGGAGTTATCGCATATGGCCAAAGTCACTTTGAAAAACGTCGTCAAACGCTACGGATCGGTGCCCGTCGTCAACGATCTTTCGATCGAAATCCAGGACAAGGAATTCGCCGTATTGGTGGGCTCTTCAGGCTGCGGCAAGTCGACCGCCTTGCGCATGATCGCTGGGCTGGAAATCATCACATCTGGCGAAATCTACATTGGCGACACGCTGGTCAACGATCTGGCGCCAAAGGATCGCGACATCGCCATGGTGTTCCAGAATTACGCCCTGTACCCGCACATGAATGTGCGCGAAAACATGGGATTTGGTCTGAAGATTCGCAAGTTCTCTGACGCCGAGATCGACGCCCGGGTGCAGGAGGCCGCCGACATTCTTGGACTGGGCGAACTGCTCGATCGCAAGCCCAAAGAACTGTCTGGTGGCCAGCGCCAGCGCGTGGCGGTGGGTCGTGCGATTGTGCGCAAACCCAAGGTATTCTTGTTTGACGAGCCCCTGTCCAACCTTGACGCCAAGCTGCGTGTTGCGATGCGCGCCGAAATCAGCAAGTTGCACCGCCGCCTCGGTGCAACCATGATTTATGTCACCCACGATCAGGTCGAAGCCATGACCATGGCCGACCGTATCTTCATCATGAATCAGGGTGTGGTGCAGCAAAGCGGCGCACCAATGGAAGTCTATGCCCAGCCAGTCAACCGTTTTGTTGCCGGCTTTATCGGCTCGCCGGCGATGAATTTCTTTGACGTTCGCCTGGTCAACGAGGCCGGTCAATTGTTCATCGATGGGGGCAGCTTCCGCGTTGCCGTGCCTGACGCTTTCCGTGCCGTTCTGGTTTCGCATGCGGGCAAAGAGTTGGTCTTCGGTGTTCGCCCGGAGGATATTGCGCTGCATCAACCAGGTGACGATGCCAGCAGCACCGTCAGCGCCAGAGCCGAGGTGGTCGAGTTGCTCGGCTCCGAGATCTTTGCGCACCTGAGTTGCGGCGCACATGCATTGGTGGCGCGTATGGCCGTGCCCAAACAGCCCATCAGTGTCGGCGACGCGACTCAGATCGATTTCAAGATGACCAATGCGCACGTGTTCGACAAGAACACATCAGACGCCATCGTTTAGGGTGGGTGGTTCTTTTTTCTTTTTAACCTGGAGATTCTCATGGAATACAAACTGTCAAAAATCGTGGTTGCACTGTCATCGCTTTGCATTTGCGCAGGTGCAATGGCGCAATCGGGCGAAATCCGCGTGCTGGTGGCCAACCACCCTTATGGTGAATTGCTCAAGCAGTCAATTCCACAGTTCGAGAAAAGCACCGGCATCAAGGTCAACGTCGAAAGCCTGCAGGAAGGCCAGCTGACGCAAAAGCTCACCACTGAATTTGCCACCAAGTCGTCCACCGTCGACGTCTTCATGACACGCCCGCTGCAAGAAGGCAAGATGTTCTCGAAAAACGGCTGGTACGCAGCCTTGGCCGGCTACGACTTCAGCGACTATCCGAAAAACATCATGGACGCTGCCTCGTTTGGCGGCAAGCCCTACATCGTTCCGCTGGTCACCGAATGGCAGGTACTCTACTACCGCAAGGACCTGCTGCAACAGACGGGGCTAAAAGTGCCTACCACCTTCGCTGAACTCGAGGCGGCCGCCCAGAAGCTCAATTCAGAGAGCGTTGCCGGCTTCGCCTCGCGTGGCAAGGGTGCCGCAGCCGTCACCCAGGTCTCAAGCTACATCTTCAACTACGGTGGCCAGTTTCTCGACAAGGGCACGGCGGTTTTCAACTCGAAACCAGCCATCGATGCAACCCGCTACTACGGCAAACTGCTCGGCAATTACGGCCCGAAAGGCGTGACGTCGATGTCCTGGGAGAACATCATGCCGCTGTTCCAGGCTGGCAAAGTGGCAATGTGGACCGACGCCTCGGTGTTCTATGGTCAGATTGTTGATCAGTCCAAGACACAGATTCCGGTGGCCAACTTCGACATTGCCAACTTCCCGGCCGGACCCAAGACCAATGCGCCTTTCATCGTCTCGTCCTGGGGCATTTCGGTGGCCAACCAGTCCAAGAAAAAGGACATGGCCATGAAGTTCCTGA
>JAGOUM010000065.1 GCA_018061265.1 Rhodoferax sp.
CCGCCGCATTCTCTACACCAAGGATTTTGGTGGTGACGAGAACTTCCATGTGGTGTCCATCGACGTCAAATCCGGCCAGGTGAGCGACCTGACCCCGGGTGACAAAGTGCGCGCCGAATTGCTCGACGACCTGCCCAACGACCCGCACCACATCCTGGTCAGCCACAACCGGCGCAATGCGGAAATCTTCGACGTCTACCGGGTTGACCTGCGCACCGGCCGCGAACGGCTGGTCGCCAAGAACCCGGGTGACATCGTCAGCTGGACCACTGACCACGCTGGCAAGGTACGCGGCGCGGTGCGGACCGACGGGCTCAATACCATGCTGCTGTACCGCAGCCACGAGCGCGAAGCGTTCAAGACTATCGTCACCACCGACTACAAAACAGAAGTTGACATTGCCGCGTTCACCGCCGACAACAAGCGGTTTTATGCCATCAGCAACCGTGGCCGCGATAAAAAGGCCCTGGTCATCATTGACCCGGCCAAGCCCGATCTGGAGGAATTGGTATTTGCCCATCCTGAAGTCGACGTGGCAGGCGTGAGCTGGTCGCGGCTGCATAAAAAAATCACCGAGCTGGGCTATGTGACCGACAGAAGCCAGCGTCATTTTTTTGATGCAGCCACCGAGCAGCGCTACCGCCAGATCGAGGCCAAGGTGCCCGGCATGGTGGTCCATCTGCAAAGCGGCACCTATGCCGAAGACAAGTTCATTGTTGCAGCCAGCAACGACCGCACACCGGGTACACGCTATATTTTTGATGCCAGGAGCAACTCCTTGAGCAAACTTGCCGACATCAACCCGAAGATCGCCGAGCTGGACATGGCGCCGATGCAAGCGGTCTCTTACACCAGCCGTGATGGACTCACGCTGCACGGCTACCTGACTTTGCCGCAGGGTCGTGGTGACAAAAACTTGCCGTGCATCATTAACCCGCACGGTGGACCCTGGGCGCGTGATGAATGGGGTTACAACCCTGAAATCCAGTTTCTGGCCAACCGCGGCTACTGTGTATTGCAAATGAACTTTCGCGGCTCCACCGGCTACGGGCGCCAGTTTTGGGAAGCGTCCTTTGGCCAGTGGGGTCTGAAAATGCAGGACGACATCAGCGATGGTGTCCAGTGGCTGATCAGTCGTGGCACGGCCGACCCCCAACGCATTGCGATCTACGGGGCCAGTTATGGCGGCTATGCCACATTGGCCGGTGTGGCGTTCACACCCGATCTGTATGCGGCCGCCGTCAACTACGTGGGTGTGAGCAACCTGTTTACCTTCATGAACACCATTCCGCCCTACTGGCGCCCGCAGTTGCCCAAGTTTCACGATATGGTGGGCCACCCTGAGCGGGACAAAGATCGCCTGACACGGACCTCACCCGCGCTCAACGCCGACAAAATCAAAACCCCGCTGCTCGTGGTACAGGGTGCACGCGACCCCCGAGTCAACAAGGCCGAGAGTGACCAGATGGTCCAGGCGCTGCGCGCGCGCGGGGTTGACGTGCCCTATCTGGTGAAAGACAACGAGGGTCATGGTTTTTACAACGAAGAGAACCAGTACGAGTTCTACGAGACCATGGAAGCCTTTCTGGCCAAACATCTCAAGCCTCAATAAGCCACATGCAAATCAGCCCCGCCGCGCTCCCGTCCCACCTGCAGAAGGGGCTCAAGAGCCTCTATACCCTGTTTGGCGACGAACCGCTGCTGATTCAGGAGGCTCTTGACAGCCTCCGGGCAGCGGCGCGGGCACAGGGCTTCACTGAGCGAGCCGCCTATACCGTAGCGGGTGCTCACTTCGACTGGAGCGAAGTCCTGGCCGCAGGTGGCTCCTTGAGCCTGTTTGCCGACAAACAGATTCTGGAGCTGCGAATTCCCAGCGGCAAACCCGGCAAGGACGGCAGCACCGCCTTACAACAATTGGTCGATCAGTCACGCGGCAACGACGCCACACTGACCATCGTGATCCTGCCGCGTCTGGACCGGCTGACCAGATCCAGCGCCTGGTTTGCTGCGCTGGAGGGTGGCGTCACCGTGGAAGTGACGCCGGTAGAACGCGCCGCTTTGCCTCAATGGATTGCCCAACGTCTGGCGCTGCAAAACCAGCGTGTTGAAGGTGGAGAGTCCGGCCAGCGAACGCTGCAGTTTTTTGCCGACCGGGTGGAGGGCAACCTGCTGGCGGCACATCAGGAGATCCAGAAATTGGCGCTGCTCCACCCTGGCGGAGAACTCGCCTTCGAGCAGATTGAGGCCGCGGTGCTGAATGTCGCCCGGTACGATGTGTTCAAACTGTCTGAGGCCATATTGGCGGGGCAGTTTGGCCGGGTGCAGCGTATGCTGGACGGCCTGCGGGCCGAGGGCGAAGCCGAGGTGCTGGTTCACTACACCCTGGCGGAGGATATCCGGGCACTGAAACGCTGCAAAGACGCCATGCACCAGGGCAAACCCCTGCCGATGGCGCTGCGCGAACAACGTGTCTGGGGCCAGAAGGAACGCCTGTTTGAACGTGTGCTGCCACGCCTGAACGATGCCACGCTGGCACAACTGCTGCTGAATGCCCATCAGGTTGACGGAATCGTCAAGGGTTTGAAAATGCCGGACTGGCCCACCGACGGCTGGCAGGCCCTGCATCGCCTGGCCATGTTGCTGTGTCACGCCTGCCAGGCAACAAAAGCAGAGCGGGCATAAAAAAGGCACCGGGTTTGCCGATGCCTTTTTTGTTGTCTGGCCAGTTGGCCAATCTCCTGGGGTCTTTCACCTTGAGCGGAACCACGTCCCGCAAGTGATGGCAATACTGTACGCCCCAAACCAGTGCTTCACCATTGGTAAATACCCTTGCGATTCATCAATTTCGGTGCGTTTTGGCGTCTTCAATGATCCAGCGCGCCGCCTTCTCGGCCATCATCAAGGTGGGTGAATTGGTGTTGCCGCTGGTGATCAGCGGCATGGCACCGGCGTCAACAACCCGCAGGCCCGCCACCAGTCCACCCGGCCCCCGCACTCGCAGACGTGCATCCAGCACCGCCATGGGGTCGTCGTCGCGGCCCATTTTGGTGGTGGCCACCGGGTGAAAAATGGTGGTGGCAATGTCACCTGCCAGGCGTGCCAGTTCTTCGTCGGTCTGGAACTGCACCCCAGGCTTGAACTCCTGCGGCTGGTATTTGGCCAATGCCGACTGCCCCACAATGGTGCGTGTTAATCGCAGCGAATCGGCGGCGACCTTGCGGTCCTCCTCGGTACTGAGGTAATTGGGCGCAATGGCGGGTGCCACGGCAAAGTCAGGTGAGCGAATCTGCACGCTGCCTCGGCTGGTCGGGTTCAGGTTGCAGACACTGGCGGTAAAGGCGGCGAACGGGTGCAAGGGTTTGCCAAAAGCATCCAGACTTAGCGGCTGGACGTGGTACTCGATGTTCGGGTAGGGTTGCCCCGGATCACTGCGGGTGAAGGCCCCCAGCTGGCTGGGTGCCATGCTCATCGGCCCGCTGCGCCTCAGCGCGTATTCCAGGGCGATGCCTGCCTTGCCCCACAAAGTACTGGCCTGGGTGTTGAGTGTCTTGACACCTTGAACCTTGAAAACGGCCCTGATCTGCAGATGGTCCTGCAAATTGGCACCGACCCCCGGCGCATCATGCAGCACCTCAATGCCATAACGCTGCAGCAGCGCCTCCGGACCCAGGCCAGAGAGTTGCAACAGCTGCACCGAGCCAATGCTGCCGGCGCTCAGAATCACCTCGGCAGCGGCGCTGGCACCACACATTTCACCCCCTTTGAGCACCTGCACCCCGGTACAACGCAGGCTGCCATCGCCCTGCGGCGTCAAGTCCAGTCGGGCCACCTGGGCCCGGGTCCATACCTGCAAGTTGGCGCGCCCGTTACAGGCCGGATGCAAGAACGCCTTGACCGTGTTCCAGCGCCAGCCCGCACGCTGGTTGACTTCAAAGTAACCTACACCCTCGTTGCTGCCGGCGTTGAAGTCATCGGTCGCCGGTATGCCCACCTGCTGCGCAGCCAGGGCGAAGGCGTCGAGCACGTCCCAACGCAAACGCTGCTTTTCCACCCGCCACTCACCGCTGGCACCATGATGTTGCGCAAAGTTTTGAAGCAATTGATCGCCGAAGCGCTTATCTGGATTGCTTTCTTTGTTATCTAACTTGTAGTGACTTTCATGCTGGATAAAGTCTGGCAGGCAGTGCTCCCAGGCCCAGGCCGGCTCACCCGTCAAATGTGCCCAGGTGTCGTAATCACGCGCCTGTCCCCGCATGTAAATCATGCCGTTGATACTGCTGCAGCCACCCAACGTTTTGCCGCGCGGGTAAAGCAGCGTGCGGCCATTCAGCCCGGCATCGGGCTCGGTT
The DNA here is from genome assembly GCA_018061265.1 of Rhodoferax sp. GTDB lineage: Bacteria > Pseudomonadota > Gammaproteobacteria > Burkholderiales > Burkholderiaceae_C > Rhodoferax. The sequence goes on from JAGOUM010000065.1 coordinate 4,350, forward strand.
CGGTAGCGCCAGTCGGTTCGCGGGTTGTCGATGCAATACAAATAGCCCACCGGGATGTGGATCCAGTGGTAGTTGTCGCGCCCACCCGCTTCGATGAGCAAAACCCGCTTGGTCGGGTCGGCACTCAGACGATTGGCCAGCAGGCAACCGGCCGTTCCTGCGCCCACAATGATGTAGTCAAAGCCTGTATTCATTACTGCCCTCACTTTCTTGCCGGTCCGCAGCCAGCCATTGTTGGCCCTGCCCAGGTATTTTGCCGCAGGCTGCGGATGCAACAAGTGCAGCATTGCCGTTACGATGCATATACCTTAAGATTTTTCCTGTGAACGAGCCCGCCCCCACCCTTGTCCTGCAGCCATGCACCGACGGCACATGTGCTGTTCTGGGTGGCTGCTGGGGTGCGGCACGGCTGGCGGAACCCGCCAATTGGGCAAAGATTGATCAGGCCATGCGCAGCGCCCCGGCGCTCGCAGCCAATTGCCGCTGGGACTTGCGCGGGATCAAACGGCTGGACCACACCGGCGCGCAGTTGCTCTGGAACACCTGGGGCCACCAATGGCCAGCACAGCTTGACTTGCTGCCTGGCCAGCGCATCATGATCGAGCGGGTGGCGCAGTACACCACGGTTGCACCGAAGCCACCCCCCTGGAATGCCTGGCACGCGTTTTTAAAACTTGGCGAAGGCGTCTGGGTGCTGATTGACCACGCCCAGGGCCTGCTGCGTCTGCTCGGCCAGTTGCTGCTGGACCTGGTGCAATTGCTGCGTGCGCCGCGCCGCGGGCCATGGCGTGATGTGTCGGGCAACCTGTACCACATCGGGGCCACCGCCCTGCCCATCACCGCGCTGGTGGGATTCATGATTGGCATTGTGCTGGCGTACCTGATGTCGCGCCAGTTGCGTCAGTTTGGTGCAGACACCTTCATCGTCAATATCCTGGGGCTGGCGCTGATCCGGGAGCTTGGTCCGATGCTGGCGGCCATTCTGATTGCCGGGCGGTCGGGCTCGGCCATCACCGCGCAGATCGGTGTGATGCGTGTGACTGAAGAGCTTGATGCCATGCGCGTGATGGGCATCCCCAAAGGGTTTCGACTGGTCTTGCCCCGTGCACTGGCGATTGCACTGGCGATGCCGCTGATTGCGGTTTGGACCACGGCCTCGGCCATGATCGGCGGCATTCTGGCCGCCGACCTGGTGTTGGGCGTCACACCCGCCTACTTTTTTGCCACCTTGCCCAATGTGGTGGAAATCAGCAACCTCTGGTTGGCATTGGGCAAGTCGGTGCTGTTCGGGATTTTGATCGCCTTGATCGGGTGCCACTTTGGCTTGCGGGTCAAACCCAATACCGAAAGTTTGGGCCAGGGCACAACCGCCTCGGTGGTCACCAGCATCACCGTGGTGCTGCTGGTGGACGCGCTGGCCGCCGTGGTTTTCAAGAACGTCGGCTTATGAGCACCAAGCCCACGCCAGCACCTGTGGTGCAGATCCGGCAACTGTGGTCGGTGTTTCGGGGTGCCGGGCGTGAAGTGGTAATCCACCAGAACCTTGATCTGGACATTGATCAGGGTGAAATGTTGTCGATTGTGGGCGGCTCGGGCTCAGGCAAGACGGTCCTGCTGCGCCAGATTCTGGGCCTGGCCCACCCCACTCGGGGCAGCGTCACGGTGCTGGGCGAACCCGCAGCGCTGCTGGGGCGCGAGGGGGCGGCCAGCCGGGTTGGCATGCTGTTTCAGCATGGTGCGCTGTTTTCCGCCTTCAGTGTGATCGACAACATTGCGTTTGCACTGCGCGAGCTTGGCACTTTGCCCAAAGACCTGATCCGTGACGCAGCGATGGTCAAGCTGCAGATGGTGGGGCTGGACGTATCGGCCGCCCACAAAATGCCCTCTGACCTGTCGGGCGGCATGATCAAGCGGGTGGCGCTGGCGCGCGCACTCATCATGGATCCGCCACTTCTGCTGCTCGACGAACCCACGGCCGGGCTGGACCCGGGCAGCGCCGACGAGTTTTGCGCCCTGCTCAAGGCACTGCACCAGGAGCTGGGCCTGACCGTCGTGATGGTCACCCATGATCTGGACACCCTGCTGGAGCTGTCCACGCGTATCGCGGTGGTGGCAGACAAACACATCGTGGCACAAGGCAGCGCAGCCGAAGTGATGGCCCATCCGCACCCCTTCATCAAGGAATTTTTTCTCGGCGAACGGGGCTTGCGTGCCGCCGCCCTGTTGCACAACACCCCCAAAGCAGGTTAAAACCACGCTCCTATACCCCACTTATGGAAAACAAATCCCACGCACTCGCCGCCGGTGCCTTTGTCCTGCTGATGATGGCCATGCTGGTGGCAGCGGCCATCTGGCTGACACGCGACACCAGCGCCATGAGCACCTATGAACTGGCCGGACGTGTCAACGTGACCGGCCTGCAACCGCAGGCCAGCGTGCGCCTGCGCGGTGTACCGGTGGGCAAGGTCACGCAGATCCGGCTCGACCCTGCCGTGCCAGGGCAGGTGCTGGTGAGTATTGCCGTCAACGACCAGACGCCCATCAGCAGCAACACCTTTGCCACGCTGGGTTACCAGGGTGTCACCGGGCTGGCGTTCATTCAGCTCGATGATGTGGGCGCCGCCGACACCGCCAAGCCTTTGCTGGGTGGACGCATCGACCTCAGGGCGGGCCTGGTGAGCAAGCTGGCCGACCAGGGCGAGCGCCTGCTGGGCCAGCTGGAGCAGTCCAGCCAGCGCCTCAACCAGCTGCTGGCACCGGAGAATCAGCAAACCCTGTTTGCCGCCATCGGGCAGATCGGTCGCGCTGCGGGCGAGTTGCAGCAGCTCTCGGCACAGGCACGCCAGACCTGGCCTCAGATGGTTCAGGGTGGCCGTGACACGCTTGATGTGCTCAAGCTCACCTCCAAACGAGTGGGTGACAGTGCTGACGAGGCGCGTGCCTCGGCCCGCGCCTTCCGGCTGGTGACCGAACGTATGTACGCGCCGGGGGGCACTCTGGACCGGCTGGACCTTGGGGCCGATATTCTGGTGGCCACGGGTGGCAGCCTGCGTATCAGCACCCTGCCTCGGGTCGACCAGGCGGTGACCGAAGCCGCCCACACCACCCATCAGCTGGGCGAGCTGACCCAGGCCCTGACTGATAACCCACAAGCCCTGCTGCTGGGAAAACCGCCGGCTCTGCCTGGCCCGGGTGAGCCGGGGTTTACACCCCCTATTCAGAAAAGCGGGCAACCCTGAGGTTGATATGTTATGAATACTGTAGCTATAAATACAATACAGATATGCGCTAGAGGCATATTTTTGTCATTTTTTCTGGTACTGGCCGCCTGCAGTCTGCCACACCCCGCCCAATCTCCCGTGGTGTATGACTTCGGGCCGGGTGCACGGCAACAGGTGCCAGCCAACCGCATGGCACCCTTGCCGCCGCTGGAGGTCAGCGCGCCCCGCGCCAATGCGGCACTGGCGGGCCAGGCGGTACTGTACCGGCTGGCCTATGCCGACGCACAGGCCCTTAAGCCCTACACCCTGGCACGCTGGAGCATGCCACCGGCGCAACTGATCGACCAGCGCCTGCGCGAGCAGTTGGGGCTGCGCCGCGCGGTGCTGGGTACTGGCGAACTGATGGCGGCGACAGCGGCGCGGCGTGGCGCGTCATCGGCCCTTGCGACGCCATCTGCTGGGTCGGCCGCGGCCTTGAATCTGCGTCTGGAGCTGGAGGAATTCAGCCAATTGTTTGAGACACAGGACCAGAGCACCGGCCTGCTGCGCCTGCGCGCCACCCTGATGCGTCGCAGCCCGGCTGGCGACACCCTGCTGGGGCAGCGCAGCTTTATTGTGCAAACACCTGCCAGCACACCTGACGCAGCGGGCGGGGTGCGTGCGCTGGCCGCTGCAGCGGATCAGGCCATCCGTGACATCGAAGGCTGGCTGGCGCAAGTGCAGGCGGGTGGTGCAGCACTATGAGCCACCTCCGGCGGAAGCAGTCAAAACCCGGCGTACAGGCTTGGTGAAGCCGGTCATTCTGATCACGGGTGCCTCGCGCGGCATCGGGGCTGCCACCGCGCTGCAGGCGGCCCGAGAGGGCTACACCGTGGTGGTGAACTACCGTGCCAATCGACTGGCCGCTAACGCGGTGGTCCAGCAGATTTGCGCGATGAATGCAGAAGCCATCGCCGTACAGGCCGACGTGGCAGTTGAAGCCGAAATCCTGGCCATGTTTGCCACCATCGACGCCCGGCTTGGCCCATTGCACGCCCTGGTCAACAGTGCCGGTGTGGTGGACGTGACCAGCCGCGTCGATCAGATGAGCGCCACACGCATGCAACGCATCTTTAGCACCAACGTCATCGGAAGCATGCTGTGTGCACGCGAGGCGGTGCTGCGGATGAGCACCCGTCATGGCGGCAGCGGTGGTGCCATCGTGAACCTTTCCAGTGTGGCCGCCACTTTGGGCAGCCCCGGGCAGTATGTGGACTACGCGGCCAGCAAGGGGGCCATCGACACCTTCACCTTGGGACTGGCCCGGGAGGTGGCAACCGAGGGCATTCGTGTCAATGCGGTGCGCCCGGGCATCATCGACACCGAGATTCATGCCTCAGGCGGGCAACCCGGGCGAGCACAGCACCTGGCTGCCACCATTCCGATGCACCGACCTGGTACGGCTGAAGAAATCGCCAGCGCCGTCATGTGGCTGCTTGGCAGCGGCGCCAGTTACACCACCGGTGCCCTGCTTGATGTGGGTGGAGGGCGTTGAGTCAGCGGCCGGATGCCTGTATTTCAGCTGGCTTGACGCCGACGGGCAAGAAAACTCTCGGCCGGCTCGGGCCGCCCGTACAAATAACCCTGGTGGATCACCACCGCACGGGCATTCAGAAAATCCGCCTGGGCCTGGGTTTCCACACCTTCAGCCACCACTTTCAGATGCAGGTGCTGCGCAATGGCGAGAATGGTGTCGACCAGTGCCCCGTCGTCTGGGTCGGTTGGCGCATCCTGCACAAAAGTCTTGTCGATTTTTAACTCATGGATCGGCAGCCGTTTGAGGTAAGCCAGTGAGGAGTAACCGGTGCCGAAATCATCGATCGAGAAATGTACACCCAGCTTGGACAGTCGGTTCATCTTGGCAATCAGCTCATCAATATTGTCAATCACCATGCCTTCGGTGATTTCAAGTGTCAGGTAGGCCGGGTCGCAGCCCTCCTGTTGCATCAGGTCGATCAGCCAGCCGACAAAGCTGCTCTGGCGGAAATGGCGCGGGCTGATGTTGACCGACAAGTGCAGCGGGCGGCCGTCCTGCTCCTCGCGGGCCAGCAGCCGGCACGCCTGGCGCGTGACCCAGTTCTCGAGCTCGATGATCAGGTCGGACTCCTCGGCAATCGGGATAAAGACCCCCGGCGGCAGCAGACCCCGCCCGGGATGCTGCCAGCGCACCAGCACCTCGCCGCTGACGAGTTTGCCGCTGGCATCCACCTGTGGCTGTATGAACAGGCGCAGCTCTTCGGCACCAATACCCTGGCGCAAGGCATGTTCGGTCTGAAATCGCTGCTGCGTCATCTCACCCATGGCAACGTCAAAAAACGCGCTCTGGTTGCCACCTGCCGCTTTGGCCCGGTGCAGCGCCGTGTCAGCGCGACGAAGCACCTCTTGTGGCGAGTCCTCGGCACTCAGCGGAAAATGGGTAATACCCAGGCTGGCGGTGACCAGTGAGACGTCGTCGCCAAAATCAAAGGGTTGCAACAAAGCCTCGTGAATCCGCTCGGACACGGTCAGCGCATGACGACTGGCTGTGACCGCCGTGCCATGGGCCACCAACAGCAAAATGGCAAATTCGTCGGCCGCCACACGTGTCAGCAGGTCGCCTTCACGCAGCAGGCGGCCCAGCCGCTCACTGACGGCGATCAACAGCAAATCACCCTGCCGATGGCCACGCGCGTCGTTGAGGTTCTTGAAGCGGTCAATATTGAACAGAATGAACGAGTTTTCCATCTGCTGTCGTTTGGCCAATGCCAGCGCCAGCTCCAGCCGCTCCAGCAGCATCACCCGGTTTGGCAAACCGGTCAGCGTGTCGTGGTAGGCCAGGCGGTATATTTGTGCCTGTGTCTTGCGCTGCTCGGTGACGTCCTGCTTGACAGCGAGGTAATGGTTGATTTGCCCTTCTGAGTCGCGCACCGGCGCAATGATGGCGGTTTCGGTGTATTCACTGGTGTCCTTGCGACGGTTGATGAATTCGCCGCGCCAGATTTCGCCGGCCTTCAGCGCAGTCCATAACACCGGGTAGGTCTCCGGTGGGGTTTTGCCCGACTTGAATACCCGCGTGGTATTGCCCAGCAGTTCGTCACGCGTGTAGCCGGTGTTGTTGACCAGCGCGGCATTGACATATTCAATGCGCCCGGCCAGATCGGTAATCACGATGTTCTCCGGACTTTGCTCGACGGCAAGTGACAGCTTGCGCAACTGGCTTTCTGTTTGCAGGCGATCGGTGATGTCACGGGCAATCACCATCAGGGCCACCCGGCTGCCGTCGGCGGCAAACACCGGCATCTTGCGCACCTCACTGGTGCGCGGCGATTCACCCTGCGCAAAGATATGCTCCGTGCTCAGCGCCATCGACCCGACTTGCCAGGCGTATTCATCACTTTGCTGCGCCTCGTCATGAAATGCCCTGTACGCCGGGCGCATCCGGGCCAGTTCCGCGTTGTTTTTGCCCTGCCATTCGCAGTCGTCCAGCGCCAGCGCTTCGCGGGCAGCATTGTTGATGAGTTGCCAGCGGCTCTGGCCGTCCTTGATGACCACAATATCCGGCAAGGCATTGATAAAGGCGCTCAGCCGTTCATGACTCTCCTTGATCGCGCGGGCCGCTTGTCGGCTTTCTGAAATGTCCCTGAAAGCCACCACAGCACCCTGAACCGTTCCGTCGGCGAGCAAAGGTGTCACGATCACCGCCACCGGGAAGCCACTGCCGTTTTGGTGCCAGTACCAGTCTTCGGCCTGCCTGGGCCGCCCGTCCTGCGCGGTCTGGTGCGCCGGGCAGTCGGCACTGGCATAGACGGTGCCATCGGCACGGCGATGGTGAAACAGGGGATGGGCATCCTGGCCCAGAACCTGGCTCTCGCTCAGGCCCAGCATGGCCAGCGCCGCCGGATTGATAAAAGTGCAGTTCCCCTTGGTATCCTGCCCGTAGACCCCCTCGCCCAAAGCCTGCAAAATGGTTTTCTGGCGTGACAGTAACTCTGCCAGCTCGGTCACGCGTGACTGCACTGCCTCGGCCATGTGATTGAAGTTCTGCGTCAGCTGGCCAACCTCGTCATCCGAAGCGTATGGCAGGCGGATCTGGTAGTTGCCTGCGGCAATACGGCTGCTGGCCTCGGTCAGGTGGGTCAGGTGACGTGTCAGCCAGTAACCCACCCCGTACAACACCAGAAAACTCAGCAGCAGTTCGATCGAGGCAATCAATGCCCCCTGCATCATCAGCTCATGCCGCGCCTCTTTGAGAAACGCCATCGACAGGCCGTATTGCACTTCGCCATAGTTCTGCCCCAGCAGGTCAACGGCAAACCGCACATGCAAGACCTCGACATTGCGCAGATCACTGGACGGTGCTGGCAATGCCTGCCCTTCAGGCCAGCCGGTCGCCGCCAGGATATTGGTCAAGGGGTCAGTGACGACCAGGTAAGTGACGTCTTCTGCCTGGCGCCAGCCATCCAGGACATCGCGCAACGAGGCATAGTCACGTGCCGCCAGGGGCAAGGCCACGGCAGTCTTGTAGGCCAGCTCAATGGCTGTCAGACGGCGCTGGGTTTGTGCGACCAGGTGGGCGTCAATCAGGCGCAGGCTGTTTCCTACCAGCACCACCATCATGACCAGTTCGATCAGCAGGCTGGCAATGAACAGCCGAAAACGCAGCCCACGAGCGAAACGCGGCAGCTTCATCTGTTCTGTCTCATCATCTCGACGGTGAGCGCGACAAAGGGTGTCAGCGCCTTCACATCCGCCGCGCTCACGTCCACGTAAGTCTGGTACCCGGTTTCCTGAAAAAACTGCTGTCCGTCAGGCGTGCCGGGAAATCCTCGCAAACTCTGGCGTACCCGGTCAAGCATCGGTGCACCCAGCCGGGTATGGGCCAGCGTCATCAGATGCGGGGCGTGAATGTCAACCGGCAGAACCCGAATTTTTGCCCGCACGTCGGGCGGGATCTGCTTCAGGGGCGTATGGGTGGTGATCGCCGCGTCATATTCACCCACCGCCACCGAAGCAATGGCCGCACCGTGGGTGCTGCGCTCAAACAACTGGTAGTCCTGCCCGAGCTTGAGCCCGCTGTCCTGCAGCCACTTGACGCCACCCATCGACGACATCGACAAGCGGCTCGAAAGCACCAGCCGCAAGCCTTTAAGGTCAGCGGGTGATTTGATGTTGGAGTCCGCCCGAACCACAAAAACCGACTGCAGGTCAGCACGGTATCGCACCAGAATGGCCATGCCACGCTCTTGCGCCATGACACCAAAGTGAGGTCCGGCGATGGCCAGATCAAACTGACCGTCGAGCAACTCGTTCACAAAGGTGAAGTAATCACCTGCAGTAAACACATTGATGCGCCGCCCCAATGACTTTTCAAGGTGCTGGACCAATGGCTGGTGCGTTTTGATCAGTGCCAGGGTACTGTTGAAAGGCATGATGCCCATCTTGAGTGGCGCAAGACCCTGCGCGCGCAGGGCCGCAGGAAAAAGACCGGAGGCGGCACTGACCAGCACCAGACGGCGATTGAGATTGGTGGTCATACTGACTCTTCCAGACTTATGAGTTGACGATCCAACGATGGGGTTGCCCACAGCCTTCATTGTGCTCCGACCTCAGTCTGCTCAGCCCCGAAACGGACAGTAATTTTCAGCAATGCTCGTGCCGCAAACACCGTTTGCCCAACACATCAAATCTCAAACTGCACACCCTGCGCCAGAGGAAGCGCATTGGAGTAATTAATGGTGTTGGTGACACGGCGCATGTAAGACCGCCACGCATCCGACCCCGACTCGCGACCACCGCCGGTCTCCTTCTCACCACCAAAAGCGCCACCAATTTCAGCGCCTGAGGTGCCGATATTGACGTTGGCAATGCCACAGTCCGAACCGGTGGCCGACATAAAGGTCTCCGCCTCGCGCAGGTCGGTGGTGAAGATGGCCGACGACAATCCTTGGGGCACGGCGTTATTTAGTGCAATGGCCTCATCCAGCGTTTGGTACTTCAGCACATACAGAATGGGCGCAAAAGTTTCGTGGCGCACCACATCGGTTTGACCCGGCATTTCTACCAGGGCCGCGCGCACGTAATAGGCATCCGGGAATTGTTCAGCCAAAACACGCTCACCGCCAGTCACATCGCCACCTTCGTGCTTTGCATTCAGGAGCGAATTTTGCATCTGCTCAAAGGCACTTCGGTCAATCAGAGGACCCAGCAGGGTGCCGGTGGCCTGGGGTGCACCAATACAAAAGCTCGCATAGGCCGCCTTCAACCGGGGCACCAGCTCGTCGTAGACACTGGTGTGCACGATCAGTCTGCGTGCCGTGGTACAGCGCTGCCCAGCGGTGCCTGCAGCGGCAAACGCCACGGCGCGTACCGCCATGTCAAGATCAGCCGACGGAGCAACGATGATGGCATTGTTGCCACCCAACTCGAGCAGGCTGCGGCCAAAGCGTGCTGCCACCGTTTGGCCTACCGCGCGGCCCATGCGGGTGCTGCCGGTGGCTGAAACCAGCGCGACCCGCGAGCTCTCTGCCAGTGCCTGCCCGACATCAGCGTGGCCCATCACCAGCTGTGACAGGTCCTGTGTGAGCTCAGGCCGGTTAAACCTGTTGCAAGCCTGGCCAAACAACGCCTGTACCGCCAGTGCACACAGCGGTGCTTTTTCGGACGGCTTCCAGATCAGAGTATCACCACACACCAGGGCCAGCGCCGCATTCCAGGCCCAGACCGCCACCGGGAAGTTGAACGCAGTAATGATGCCCACGACGCCAAGTGGTTGCCAGGTCTCCATCATGCGATGCCCCGGGCGCTCACTTGCAATGGTCAGGCCATACAACTGGCGCGACAAACCGACCGCAAAATCGCAGATATCAATCATCTCCTGCACTTCGCCCAGCCCCTCGGAGCTGATCTTGCCCACTTCAAGCGTTACCAGCTCACCCAGTGCCTGTTTGTTGGCACGCAACACTTCACCAAGCAAACGCACCAGTTCACCACGCTGCGGTGCCGGGACGGTGCGCCAGCGCCGGAACGCGGCGTGGGCGCACTCGGCGATCTGACTGATGTCCCCCGGCTGAGTGGCATTGGCGTGTGCAAGCAGGGTTCCGTCAATGGGCGAATAACTTGACAGTGCGCCACCTTCAAGCGCGCGCCGGTCCACACCAAGACCTTGCAACAGATTCAGCACAGACATGAGTAAGAGCTCCGGTTGGGTTCAGTCAGACGAATGAAAGTTGGCATTTTGCGCCACGCGGCGAGACCAGGGCGACCATTGACCAGGCACAAGTTGCCAGTTGGATGCTAAGCCTGCACTTTATGCCTACTTTGTGTGCTTACAGACGCCATAGATGCGCCGTCATTGAGCACCAGCGCCATGTGAACCTTGGCTTTGAACCCGGTGGACGTATGTATGGCCATGGGTTCGGTGCCCCAGGCAACAAAGCCCACGCTTTGGTAAAGCCGTAAGGCGGCATCGTTGCCCTCGGTCACAGTCAGCCGGAGCTGGCGCAAATTTGGCCGAGCACTGGCGGCGGTAATGGCAGCCTGCATCAGCAGCAAGCCCGCTCCCTTGCGCCGCGCCTCGGCCTTGACATACATGCCGATGACCACTGCCGAATGTTGTGTCTTGGCCCTGGACGAGTATTCCAGCGCGACAGTGCCGACCAGGTCGCCCGCATCAAATGCGCCGAAGCATTGGCTCTGTCCGTCTGGCGACGCGATCCGTTTTTCCCACCAAGCCAACGGTTGTGCTGCACGTTCGCCCACGGTCGAGGTAAAGGCATCGGCAGCCAGTGCATACGCCTGCAGCATCAATGCCCGATAAGGCAACACATGCGCGGCACCAAGCACCGCGACCTTCAGATCATTATTTAATGTCAAAATGCCGTCCAGAGCAAATCCAGATTGATAAGCTTGCTGCAATTTATAAAGCAATCAGTTTACCTTTTCTTGCACCAGTTCGTCGCCTCGCGGGTCGGTGACGTGGATGGCACAGGCAATGCAGTGGGCAAAACCGGGCACGTGCTCAAAATCTCAAGCGGCTGCCTGGTGTCAATCAACGGGTGGTTGGGCTGTAGCGGCGCTTCATAGGGGCCGGGCGGCACAACGGTGCTGGGACTTATACGATCAGATCCTCGCCGAGCTTGGGCCGCTCTGAGGTCTGAAGACCACTGTCAGCCAATCGACTCCACCTGACGTGACTGCTGGTAGGCGCTGCCAAAACGGTTGGCCAGCAAATCGGGCAGACCAACCTGCTCTTGCCGGATAAAACCGGACTGCGGCAACTTGCCCTGGCGAAACAGGTCAACCGCGGCGCAAATGCCAGCGGCCGTGGTGATCTGGATGGCGCTCATGGGATGCTCTTCGGAGCGGTCGGCAAAAATCTTGCGGGCAAATACTTCCTGCACAAACTTGCCATCACATTCTCCACTGACGGTGACAAAAACCAGCACCACGTCCTGCATGGTCAGCGGGATTGACTTGCGCAAAATGGCCTTGAGGGTTTCCTGATCGTGCTGCATGCCCAGCTCCTGCAGCAGCATTTTCATGATCGCCCCGTGACCCGGGTAACGCACGGTTTTGTAGTCCAGCGTTTGTACCTTGCCTTTGAGGGTGTCACACAGGGTGCCCAAGCCACCCGAGGTGTTGAACGCTTCGTACTCGGTGCCGTCGAGGCTGAAATGCTCCAGCCCCTCCAGTGGCAGCACTTCGATGATCTCGCCGTTGCGGATCGCCTCACAGGGGTGGCAGTACTCGTTGATCAGGCCGTCCACACTCCAGGTCAGGTTGTACTTGAGCGAGTTGGTCGGAAAAGCCGGCAGCGCACCGACACGCATTTTGACCTCGTTGAGGTAGCTGAACTTCTGGCTCAGGTGGTGCGCCACGATGCCAATAAACCCGGGTGCCAGCCCGCACTGCGGCATGAAGGCCGTTTTGGCACCGTCGGCCAGGGCCATGATGCCACGCGTCGCGGCCACGTCTTCGGTCAGGTCAAAGTAGTGACAACCCGCCGCCTTGGCCTGGGTCGCCACCACCAGCGCCAGGTGATACGGCAATGCGTTGATGACGGCATCAAAACCCTGCATGCAGGCCAGCAGCTCGTTTTTATCCGAGGTATCGATCAACGCGGTCTGGACCGGCAGGTGCGACAGGCTCTTGAGCGCCACCACACTGCAGTCCACCACCTTGACTTCATAGTCGGCCGTTTGCGACAACCAGCTGGCAATTGTCTGGCCAATATGGCCGGCGCCCATCAATACAACTCGCATACAGATCTCCTCAGGTCAAACATATCCTGACAGTGAGTCTAGGCGGATTTCATGTCAGAAGCATCGATACAAATGACACTTTGCAGTTTTTTATCGTCATAATGACGTTGATTCTGTCAGATATTCATGACCGCTGAAACACTCACCCACCCCAATCAACCGGCAGTATGGCGTGACTCGCTGGACCGTGAATTACTTGCATTGCTGCAGACCAATGCGCGCGCACCCGCGGCCGAACTGGCACGCCGGTTGGGCATCGCACGCACCACCGTGCTGTCACGCCTGAGTCGGCTGGAGCGTGACGGCATCATTGCCGGCTACACCGTGCGTCTGGCGCAGGACATGCTCGCCCAGGGCCTGCAGGCATTTGTTGGCCTGACGGTTCAACCCAAAGCCGGGCGCTCTGTGGAAGCACGGCTTGAACGTATGCCCGAAGCTCGGCAGCTTTGCGCTGTCAGTGGTGAGTTCGACTATGTCTTGCTGCTGCACGCCGAATCTGCGGTGCGCCTGAACGCACTGCTGGACGAAATCCGCAACCTTGAGGGCGTTGTCAAAACCACCACCTCCGTGGCATTGGCCTGGAAAATCGAACGCACCTGAGTGAAAACGCAGCCATCCTGAACCACCAAATTATTGATCCCACCATGAACCCAAATATCAGTCTGATTGGCGCGCCGACCGACATCGGCGCCGGAAGCCGTGGCGCCAGCATGGGACCGGAAGCCCTGCGTGTGGCCAATATTGCCGCCGTACTGCAATGCCAGGGGCTTGAGGTCATCGACCGCGGTAATCTCAATGGTCCCAGCAACCCCTGGCAGCCGCCGGTCAACGGCTACAGGCATCTGCCACAGGTCGTCGCCTGGAATCAGGTGGTACACGATGCGGTGCTGGCAGAACTGCAGCAGGAGCGCCTGCCCATTCTGCTGGGCGGCGACCACTGCCTGGGTTTGGGTTCGATCAGCGCAGTGGCCCGTCACTGCCGTGCCAACGGCAAAAAATTGCGGGTGTTGTGGCTGGACGCCCACGCCGACTTCAACACCAACACCCTGACTCCCAGCGGCAATATCCATGGCATGCCAGTGGCCTGTCTGTGTGGTTACGGCCCTGCAGAGCTGACCAGCATCGGTGGACAGACACCGGCCATCAACCCGAAGTGGATCCGCCAGATCGGAATTCGCAGCGTCGATGCCGGCGAGAAGCGGCTGGTGCACGAAGCCGGGCTGGATGTATTCGACATGCGCTACATCGATGAAATGGGCATGCGCGCCGCCATGGAACTGGCCTTGGCGCTGGTTGACGCCAATACCCACCTGCATGTCAGTTTTGATGTGGACTTTCTCGACCCCGACATCGCACCTGGCGTCGGAACCACCGTACGGGGTGGCCCCACCTACCGCGAAGCCCAGTTATGTATGGAGATGATTGCCGACACCGGCCGGTTGGCCTCGCTGGACGTGATGGAACTTAACCCGGCCTTTGATGAACGCAACCGCACCGCAGAAGTTGCGGTGGACCTGATCGAGTCACTGTTTGGCAAAAGCACCCTGATGCGCCAGAAATAACCGGGCACACTGCTGAAAGCACACCCCAGTCAGTGCGCCAACCACCGGCCGGACGAGGCCATGTCGTCACATTAATCCTTGCTTGGCTTCTTCTCGCCGTTGGGGGTAAAAAACAACATCAGTCCCACAACGATCAGCACGACAGGCCACCAGGTACCCACCAGCTCGATCAAACTCACTGTGATCACACCCAGATTGCTCAGCAGGAAAAATATACCGACCAACACCAGCACGATGGCCGCGAAATGTCCTTTCATGGAGACCCTTTCTTGATTGGAAACTGCAATTGCCGGCACGTCAGGCCGCAAACTGATGCAGCGGCAACGATCAAACCTCGACGCGCGCGCGATCTAGCGCAAAGAAATCTCTTGCCTACATTGATAATAATCATAGTCCAGCACGGTGGCGCCCCGGACAATTATCAACTGACAGCGAATGGACTCGTTCTGGACACAGTCCGCCCAACGAACACGATGATGGAGACTTGATGAACACACATTTTCGACGACTTGTGGGCCTTGGATTGCTGAGCCTTGCACTTTGTACCCAGGCTTCAGCAAGCGCCTCGCCACCCGCCCCGGCCAGCCTGGCGGCTGCAGCCGCCACTACCAAGCCAGCCTCCAAGTCCACCACAGATCACAGTCAGCTTGAAGCCCTGAAAGGCCCGTTCAAGTCCGGCCCGGAAATCACCAAAGCCTGTTTGTCGTGCCACAACATGGCGGGTCACCAGGTGATGAAGAGTGTGCACTGGACCTGGGAAGCCGTCAACCCAACCACCGGCAAGACCGTTGGCAAGAAAATCACCGCCAACAACTTTTGCGGCTCGCCACTGTCCAATGAACCAAGGTGCACCAGTTGCCACGCAGGCTACGGCTGGAAAGACAAGACCTTTG
>JAGOUM010000066.1 GCA_018061265.1 Rhodoferax sp.
GACGCCGCACTCTTGCCGGTTTTTGGCAAGCCGCAGATCAGCATGTTTGAGCTGACAGGCATTGTGGGCAAACACCTGGGTACCTGAGCCCTCAAGCTGCGCCGATGCGTCTGGCGGACATGGATAATCACGCTCCATGCACATTTCCTTTACCAAGATGCAGGGCGCGGGTAACGACTTTGTGGTCCTTGATGAGACTGCGGGTGAGTTTGGCCTGGGGGCCTGCCACTACCGCTGGCTTGCGGATCGTCATTTCGGGATCGGGGCCGACCAGATCCTGTCGGTGCGTCGTGCCATGCAGCCGGGTATTGATTTCTCTTACGTCATCCACAACGCGGACGGCAACGAGGTGGAGCACTGCGGCAATGGCGCGCGCTGTTTTCTGGCCTTTGTTCATCAGAAGGGCCTGACAGACAAGGATGTGGTCACGGTACAAACCATGAACCGGGTGCTGCAGTTACGCAAGCAGGCGGATGGCCGGATCACGGTCGACATGCAAGCCCCTGATTTTGAACTCGCCCATCTGCCCTTTGAGGCGGGCAACTTGCAGCCTGTCGCCAAGGGTTTGTGGCAAATGTGGCCTCTGGCGCTTGATGATGAAGATGAGATTGCTACGATTGAGGTAGCTGTTTTGTCGATGGGCAATCCACATGCAGTGACTCTTGTCGATGTTCTGGACACGACACCGGTCAACACCTGGGGGCCAAAAATCCAGGCCCACCCGGCGTTTGTGCGGGGGGTCAATGCCGGCTTCATGCAGATTCAGGACCGCTCCAGTGTGCGCCTGAGGGTCTACGAGCGCGGTGCCGGCGAGACGCTGGCCTGTGGTACCGGGGCGTGTGCAGCCGTGGTCGCCGGTATTCGTCTGGGCCTGCTCGATGCAAAGGTCGACGTGCAAACCCTGGGTGGCCTGCTGACAATCGAGTGGCAGGGCGGTGGCAGCCCGGTGCTGCTGACCGGCCCGGCCAGCACGGTATTTGAAGGCAGTGTCACCGTGCCCGAGCAGCCTTTGCCCTGACGACCTGTCCAGTTCCCAAGTATTTCCGCTAACTCAGCCCATCATGCCTAATTCATTCACATCCACAAGTGCCATCGGCAGCCCGATCACCGAAGACGATATTGCCAATTACCTGGCCAATACGCCTGAGTTTTTTGAACGTCACGCCGAGTTGCTTGCCGCCGTGCACCTGAACAGCCCGCACAGCCAGCGGACGGTGAGTCTGCAGGAGCGACAGGCCGCGTTGCTGCGTGACAAGATCCGCATGCTCGAGCAGCGCATCATGGACATGATCCGCAACGTCAACGAGAACATGGTGCTGTCTGACAAGCTGTTGTTGTGGGCGCGCTCCCTGTTGCTCAATGCGGACGCATTGGCTCTGCCGCAACTGATCGCCGACGAAATCGCCGACCAGTTTTCGGTACCGCAGGTCGGCATCAAGGTCTGGGGTGTGGCACCGCCATATGCTACCCAGCCCTTTGCGCTTGGCGTCAGTGAGGATGCCAAGTCGTTTGCCACCTCGCTGACCGAGCCGTTTTGTGGTGTCAACACCGGGCTGGAGGCCATCAACTGGCTGACCGAGCCACAAGCGGCCACCTCGCTGGCGATACTGCCGTTGCGCCCGGTCATGCCGGGTGTGCCAGCGGCCAACGGGGTGGTGCCGGCGTTTGGCTTGCTGGTGCTGGCCTCACCGGACGCACAACGCTTCACCAGCACCATGGGCACCGACTTTCTGGCGCGTATTGCAGAACTGGCGAGTGCTGCGCTGTCGACACTGCGCTGATGACTGAGTCGCTGATCCAGCGTTACCTCGACCATGTGCGCTTCGAAAAGCGTCTGGCCGATCGAACCGTCACGCTGTACACGCTGGACCTGCAAAGACTGCATCGCTACGCAATGGCCGCAGACCTGACTCTGGCACAGGTACAAAGTGGCCATGTTCGCCGCTGGGTGGCGCAAATGCACAGTGCCGGTCGCAGTGCGCGCGGCATTGCGCTGATTTTGTCGGGCTGGCGCGGCTTTTACACCTGGCTGGGCCGTGAAGGGCTGGTGTCATGTAATCCGGTGCAGGATGTGCGTGCCCCCAAAGCCGCCAAGCCGCTGCCCAAGGCGCTGCCGGTGGATGAGGCCGTGCGTTTGGCCGGGTTCCATTCGGACCAGACCAGTGCCTGGCTGGAGGCGCGGGATGCGGCCATGGTCGAGCTGCTCTATGGCGCCGGGCTGCGTCTGGGCGAACTCACCGGGCTGGACGTGCAGGCCAGCCATAGCGCACGCGGCTGGGTCGACCTGCAAACGGGCGATGCCCATGTGCTGGGCAAAGGCAGCAAGCGCCGCATCGTGCCAGTGGGTGCCAAGGCTGTGCAGGCGCTGCAAGCCTGGCTGGCGTTGCGTGGGGCGACCGAGCAGACTGCACTCTTTATTGGCCAGCGCAACACGCGTTTGTCACCCCAGGCGGTCTGGCTGCGCCTGCGTCAGCGCAGTCTGCAAGCCGGCATGGCAGCACCCGTGCATCCACACATGTTGCGCCACTCCTTTGCCAGCCATTTGCTGCAGTCCAGCAGCGATCTGCGCGGTGTGCAGGAGTTGCTTGGCCACGCCAACATCAGCACCACCCAAATCTACACCCGACTCGACTTTGCCCATCTGGCCAAAGCCTATGATGCAGCCCATCCGCGTGCGCATCTCAAGCCGGGTGGTTCAAAATAGGTGTTTTATTCATTTCTCAACGGGTGATTTATGCAAAAACAAATCAGTGTGGTGTTGGACAAGGGGCAGGAGTTTTCTTTTCATGTGCCCGAAGGTGCACCGCTGGCGCATGATGCAGCCCGTGCCTGGCTGGACCAGCAGTTTGTGTCGCTGGACTGCGAGCCTTTGCGCGCCAGTGGCAAAGTGCTGACGGCCGACAAGATCCTGGTGGTCACCCAGGCGGCTGGGGCGGCGCTGTTTGCCGATGCCAAGTGGTCCGCCGAGTTTGTGGCGGCGGTCAGTGCGGCATTGGGCAAACCGATGATCCGCGTCGATGTACCGTCGATGACGATCACCTATTGAAGGTGCTTGATCCGGGTGCACGGTTGCCCGCGCCACGGCGGGATCACCCATGAAAACTATCCGCCTGAAACCCGGCAAAGAGCGCTCGCTGTTGCGTCGGCATCCATGGATTTTTGAGTCGGCAATTGCGCGCGGTGGTGCCGACGCGGGGGAAACGGTTCGGGTCGAATCGGCCGAGGGACAGTTTCTGGCCTGGGCGGCATTCAGTCCGAAGTCCAAGATTCGCGCGCGGGCCTGGAGTTTTGTTGAGGATCAGCGCATTGATGTTTCTTTTTTTGTAGCTGCAATACATACTGCTATAAGCGCTAGAGCACGATTTGATATAAAAAGTGATGGACTTCGACTGGTCCACGGCGAGTCGGATGGTCTGCCTGGGCTGATTGTTGACCGGTATGGCGACACACTGGTGGCGCAGTTCACCTCCAGCGGAGTTGAGCGCTGGAAAGATGTGATTGCCGACGCCTTGCTGGCGGCCACGGGTCTGCACAAACTCTATGAGCGCAGCGACGCCAGCAGCCGATCACTTGAAGGTCTGGACGAACGCTGTGGCTGGTTGCGTGGCACTGGCCCGCTGGAACTGGTCCTGCAGGAACACGACTGGCAACTGGCGGTGAACATTGCCCAGGGTCACAAAACCGGGTTTTACCTGGATCAGCGCAACAACCGCTGGCGTTTTGCCGAAGACACGCGCCGTTTGCAGTTCAAACAGGTGCTCAATTGTTACTGTTACACCGGGGGCTTCAGTGTGGCCGCATTGTCTGGCGGCGCTGTTCATGTGACCTCGATCGACTCATCCGGCCCAGCACTGGCGATGGCGGCTGCCAATGTGGCGCTGAATGGATTTGCACCTGAGCGGGCAAGTTTTGTCGATGCCGATGTGAACGCCTCGCTGCGCGAGTTTGGCCGGCAAGGGCGCTTATTTGATGCCATCGTGCTTGACCCGCCCAAGCTGGCACCCACCGTGGCGCACGCTGAACGGGCCGCACGTGCGTACAAAGACATCAACCGGCTCGCTTTCAAACTGCTCGCGCCAGGAGGTCTGCTCTACACCTACAGCTGTTCTGGCGGCATCAGTGCCGATCTGTTCCATAAAATTGTTGCCTCCGCTGGCTGCGACGCCGGGGTGGATGGCTACATTGTGGACCGCCTGGGAGCCGCACCTGACCATCCGATGACCGTCAACTTCCCTGAGGGCGAGTACCTCAAAGGGCTTGTGGTCATGCGCAAGTAAACCGCCGCCGGTTCGTCGTTACACTCGCTGCCTTTGCTTTGGTACCCTGCCCATGAGTCTGATCCCCGCCACCATCCTGACCGGATTTCTCGGCTCCGGTAAAACCACGCTGCTCAAACGTGTGTTGTCGGAAGCGCATGGCCAGAAAATCGCCATCATCGAGAACGAGTTCGGTGAGGAAAACATCGACAACGACATCCTGGTGACTGACTCCAAGGAGCAGATCATCCAGATGAGCAACGGCTGTATTTGTTGCACCATCCGGGAAGACCTGCGCGAGGCGCTGCAACTGCTGGCGGCCAAAAAACGTCGGGGTGAGCTGGAATTTGACCGAGTGGTGATCGAGACCACCGGTGTGGCCGACCCCGGGCCGGTGGCGCAGACGTTTTTTATGGACGACGAGATCGCCGAGAGTTACCTGCTCGACTCGATTCTGACGCTGGTCGATGCCAAACACGCCAACCAGCAACTGGATGACCGCCAGGAAGCGCGCAAGCAAGTTGGCTTTGCCGATCAGATTTTTATCAGCAAGACTGACCTGGTCAGTACGCAGGAAACGGCGGACCTGATGCACCGGCTCAAGCATATGAACCCGCGTGCACCTCAAAAAGCCGTACATTTTGGCGAAGTGGCCCTGAGCGAGGTGTTTGACCTGCGTGGCTTCAACCTCAACACCAAGCTCGACATCGACCCCGATTTTCTCAAGGAAGACAGCCACGACCATGGGCACGATGGGCATGACCATGCGCCCGGTGAAGCCTGTAACCACCCATCCCATTCACACGGGCACCACCATGTGCACGATGACGATGTGAAGAGTTTTGTCTTTCGCTCTGAACGTGCGTTTGATCCGGCCAAGCTGGAGAATTTTCTGGGCGCGGTGGTGAACGTCTATGGGCCGCGCATGTTGCGCTACAAGGGTGTTCTTTATATGCAGGGCACCGAGCGCAAGGTAATTTTTCAGGGTGTGCACCAGCTGATGGGCAGCGATCTGGGGCCTGCCTGGGCGGCTGAGGAAAAGCGCATGAGTAAGATGGTGTTCATTGGTATTGATCTGCCGCAGGACATTTTTCTCCAGGGCATGGAAAAGAGCCTGGTCTAGTGGCAACGTTGACTGGAATGATGACCAATGTTTGTCTCGCTTTTGCAAATGATGGGTTTTTCGGTGGCCAAGCCTGTACACTCGCGCGCCGAAGAAAAAGCCACGGCGCCAAGCCAACCCGCAGTGGATAAAGCGGCCAGGCATGAGCCTGCAGCGGCGAATCAAACAACAAAAGTACAGGGAAAACCTGCCAGGAGACCCACAGTGAAAGCGACCACCGCCAAACGTGACATACCCGCTGAAAAGCCGGTCGAGGCAGCCAAGCCTGAAAAAACCAGCAAAACAGCCAAGCCGGTGGCCAAACCCGTGGCGAAACCGGCAGACAAACCTGCCGCCAAACCGGTGGCCAAGGTGGCCGAGCCTGTTCAGGTGCCCAAACCTGTTTCAAAAACCAAAACGAAATCTGAAGTTGTGACCAAGAAACCTCACGTTGAAGCGGTGGCCCCGGCGGCCAAGCCTGCCGTCAGCCCGCAACCACCCAAGCCCGTTGTGTCCGCCCCGCAACTCACCCCGTTGGGGGTGCCGGTCCGCTCTGGTCGACCCTCGTCGCGTCTGGCGCAGTTGACCGTGCCCTCGATGGCACAGTCGGTGGCATCCACCGCGGCAAAGGCAAGTTTTACCCAAATGACGAGTGTGCAACCGATTGCAGCTGCGTTGGCCTCTGCCGTCAAGAAAGATCCGGCGCTGGCCAACAACTGGAAAACCAAGCCGGTGACCGAGTTGTCGGACGCTGAAGTGATTGCCATGCCTGACAGTGCCTACATGAATGACACACAGATGGCATTTTTTCGTGCCAAACTGGTCAAACTGAAGAACGACATTCTCAACAGCGCCGGTGAGACCACCGAACACCTGCGGGAGGACACGGTGGTGGTGCCGGATCCGGCTGACCGTGCCACCATTGAGGAAGAACATGCGCTGGAGTTGCGCACCCGTGACCGTGAGCGCAAATTGCTGAAAAAGATCGAGCAGTCGATCAACCGCATTGACGCCGGCGACTACGGTTACTGCGATGAAACCGGTGAGCCGATTGGGGTTGGGCGACTGCTCGCCAGGCCCACCGCCACGCTGTCGCTCGAAGCACAGCAACGGCGCGAGCTTAAACAGAAGATGTTTGGCGACTGAACTTTGCCAAAGTGCCGCATGGGTGGCGTGAGTCAGGGTAAAACCGGTGGATGACAAGCCTGTTGTAGCGCATCAGCCTGAAGGTGCCAAACTGGCGCTCAAGCAGATGATTGAGCGCAAACATTACAACGATGCGGTGCGAAGGCGCGAGTTCGACAAATTGCGGCGATTGCGGCTCAACCCCATGCCATCAATGGGCAGTGCAACCGCTGCTTTGTCGGACTTTCAGGACAGCTGGGGCTACTCGGTGTTTGAAGAGCGTGCCAATACGCTCAAGAAAATCGACGAAATCGAAGCCCAGATGTCCAAGCAGTGGTGGAAGGCCCACGATGGCTCCGAGCCATCTGCGCAGGTGATGTCCGAGCCCCACGGACTCGACAGTGCTTTTGCAACCACTATGCCCTCTGATCTTGCTGACAGCACGCTGGACGTGCCAACCCGTCTGGCCGATGTGACGCAGAGCCGTGAGTCCGGGCCCCCGTCCGTGCCGTACCGTGATGCGCGGGATACCACACAGGTCTTGACCGACGCCTTTGCCGTTTCTAGCCTGGAGTACCCGGATCAGGCCGGCGGTGCCACGGATCCGGTACTGGAGGAGGCCGCCATTCGTTTTGCCAACGGCGATGACGGTGGCACGGAGTCGGTCTTGATGACCGCGCTGCAGCAGCGCACGACCACTTCGGCTGATGGACTTAACTGCCTGTTTGCGCTGCTTGATCTCTACCATGCCACCGCGCAGCGGGCCAGCTTTGAACGAGTAGCGGCCGACCTGGCAAACCGTCTGGGCAGCGCGGCACCCGTCTGGCGGGCGCAGCGTCCAAACCTGGGTTATGCGCCGGGGTTGGCCACGTCACCCGAGGTGGCCAGTGGCCAGGGTTCAAGCACCTGGCAATGCCCGTCAGCGCTGGATGCTGCCGCGGTATTGGGCTTGCAGGCATGGTCACACATGACCCGCCAGCCCTGGCGACTGGACTGGCAATGCCTTGAATCCATGACGCCACAGGCCGCAGCAGCACTGCATACCTTGGTGTCCGGGTGGTGTGAACAATCCCTGCACATGTTTTGTGCCGGGCTGGACAAACTTGATTACCTGCTGCGTTTGCACACCCCCATGGGGGAGACCCAGGTGCCGCAACTTTGGTGGCAACTGCGGCTTGATCTGCTGCGCCTGAGGGGCTTGCAGGACGAATTTGAGTTGGTGGCGCTGGACTTTTGTGTGACTTACGAAATATCACCACCGTCCTGGCAGGCCACCGCATGTGAGGTGTTGGCCATGACACGGGCGTCTTTGCCATCAACGGTGGCCAATGTCGCTGCTGTCGCGGCGCCAGTGGACCAGCCATTGGCCCTGACGGGTGAGATACTGGGCGACATTGCCCGGTCGCTGCCCAACCCAGCAGGAGTGGGTGCATTGGGTCAGGTGCTGAGAATTTCCTGCGCTGAACTGACGCGAATTGACTTTTCGGCGGGAGGCAGCCTGTTGAACTGGTTGGCGACTGCGCAGTCTGCCGGTTGTGAGTTGGAACTGATCGACGTGCCGCAGTTGCTGGTCGCATTTTTTGGTTTGATTGGCATCAATGAACACGCGCGCGTCGTGCCGCGAACTTATTAGGACAGGGTCTTTATGGATCAATACCACGGTACCACCATCATCAGTGTGCGTCGCCAGACCGCCGCCGGGGTGCAAGTAGCCATCGGCGGCGACGGCCAGGTCACGCTGGGCAATATCGTGGTCAAGGGCACGGCGCGCAAAGTGCGCAAGCTCTACCACGGCAAGGTTCTGGCGGGTTTTGCCGGTGCCACGGCGGACGCCTTCACGCTGTTTGAGCGTTTTGAAGCCAAGCTTGAAAAACACCAGGGGCATCTGGTGCGCGCCGCCATCGAGCTGACCAAAGACTGGCGCACCGACCGCGTGTTGCGCCGTCTGGAAGCGATGCTGGCTGTGGCGGATGCGAGTGCCTCACTGATCATCACCGGCAACGGCGATGTGCTTGAGCCCGAAAATGGCATTGTTGCCATCGGGTCGGGTGGCGCGTATGCACAGGCCAGCGCCATCGCCCTGCTCAACCACACCGAAATGCCAGCACAGGACATTGTCAAGCGTTCGCTTGAAATTGCCGGTGAAATCTGCATCTACACCAATATGAACCACACTGTGGAAGTGCTCTAAGCGGGCAAAAAACATGTCATCTCTCACTCCCCAAGAAATTGTCACTGAGCTCGACAAACACATCGTCGGCCAGCGACAGGCCAAACGCGCGGTGGCGATTGCCTTGCGCAATCGCTGGCGCCGCCAGCAGGTGGATTCCAGCCTGCGCAGCGAAATCACGCCCAAGAATATTCTCATGATTGGCCCCACCGGTGTCGGCAAGACGGAAATCGCGCGCCGTCTGGCACGCCTGGCGGATGCGCCCTTCATCAAGGTCGAAGCCACCAAGTTCACCGAAGTGGGTTATGTTGGCAAAGATGTCGACGCCATCATCCGGGATTTGGCTGACATTGCCGTCAAGCAGACCCGCGAGGCGGCCAAACAAAAGGTGCGTGAGCGTGCTCAGGATGTCGCCGAGGACCGGGTGCTGGATATCCTGATTCCGATGCCCCGCCAGGAGTTTGGCGTGATGCAGGCCGACGAGCCGGAGAGCGCGGCACGGCAGAACTTCCGGAAAAAGCTGCGGGAGGGCCAGCTCGATGAGCGGGAGATCGAGGTCGAGGTGGCGCACACCGCGCCGCAGCTTGAGATCATGGGTCCGGCTGGCATGGAGGAGATGACCGAACAACTGCGTGGCATGTTTGGTCAGCTCAACCAGAACAAAAAACAGACACGCAAAGTCAAGATTGCCGATGCACTCAAGCTGCTGGCCGATGAAGAGGCGGCCAAACTGGTCAACGAGGATGACATCAAGACCCAGGCGCTGAATATGCTCGAGCAAAACGGCATTGTGTTCATCGATGAAATCGACAAGGTGACCTCACGATCCGAGGGCAGTGGTGCCGAGGTGTCACGTCAGGGCGTGCAGCGCGACTTGCTGCCACTGGTCGAGGGCACCAGCGTTTCGACCAAATACGGCACAGTCAAAACCGACCACATCCTGTTTATCGCCTCGGGGGCGTTCCACCTGAGCAAGCCCAGTGACCTGATTCCGGAGTTGCAGGGACGGTTTCCGATCCGGGTTGAGTTGCAAAGCCTGTCGGTAGACGATTTTGTCGCGATCCTGACGCAAACCACCGCGTCCTTGGTCAAGCAGTACCAGGCGTTGCTGGCCACAGAGCAGGTCACGGTGGAATTTTCAGCAGCCGGTATCACCCGGCTGGCGCAGATTGCCTTTGATGTGAACGAGCGCACCGAGAACATTGGCGCGCGGCGCTTGTCTACCGTGATGGAGCGTCTGCTGGATGAAGTCAGCTTTGACGCCAGTAATCTGGCCGGACAGACGATCGAGGTCGATGCCGCGTATGTGGACTCCCGTCTGGCAGAACTCAGCAAAAACGAAGACCTGAGCCGGTATATCCTGTAACTTTGCGGGTCAGACCAAGAATTGCGTTAGCAATTTTGCTCTGACCCCAACCATTTGTAGCTGTCCGGGCTGTCTTTGCGGGTCAAACCAAGAATTGCGTGAGCAATTTTGCTCTGACCAGTTTGCTGCGTTTCAGCTGGTTTGGCTCCTTGTTTCTAAACCATCACTTTCAAAGCACTATCTAAGTGCTTAATTTAAAACGATTTTCAAGTCAAAGATAGGCTTAAAAAGCGTAGCTAAGTCCTTGATTCCATTGCAAAAAATTGTTGCGAACAGGTTTGCGGAATGATCTTTTGCTGATACAGTGCAAAAAAGTGCAATTTAGTGGTGAAAAGTGCCATATCGCTGCTGAATTCGCCGCAACATCCCCAACCAAGGCCAGTTTTTGTGTTTCAAGGTGCTTCCTCGTTAAGTCTGGATGCCAAGGGTCGCATGTCCATGCCGACCCGGCACCGTGACGTGCTCAGCGCCACGGCCAATGGCCAGTTGACCATCACCAAACACCCCCACGGCTGCCTTATGCTGTTTGCAAAACCGGAGTGGGAAAGATTCCGCGAGCGCATCAACAGCCTGCCGATGTCGGCTCAATGGTGGAAACGCATTTTTCTTGGCAATGCGATGGATGTTGAGCTCGACGGCACCGGGCGTGTTCTGGTGTCCCCGGAGCTGCGTGTAGCGGCCGGAATCTCCAAGGATGCGGTCCTGCTGGGCATGGGCAACTATTTTGAGCTGTGGGACCAAGCCACTTATGCAGCACAGGAGGCTCAGGCCATGCAAGGTGACATGCCAGACGTGCTCAAGGACTTCTCTTTCTAAAGGCGTGTGGTGGAGAGCCCATGGACCCATACTACCGTCATGTTGCAAGAAGCGGTGGACGCTTTGCTTGTCACGTCGGCTGAAGTGCCCGCCCGCACTGCCTCGGTATTTGTGGATGCCACTTTTGGTCGGGGCGGTCACAGCCAACTGATTCTGTCACGCCTGGCGAACAGTGACCGACTGATTGCGTTTGACAAAGACCCTGACGCGCTGGCGCACGCGCAAGGCATCACTGATCCACGGTTTTCCATTCGTCATCAGGGGTTTGCGCATCTGGGTGAGCTGCCGCCAGGCAGCGTGGCGGGTGTGTTGCTTGACCTGGGGATCAGTTCACCCCAGGTTGACAACCCGGCACGGGGATTCAGTTTCCGGTTTGAGGGTCCGTTGGACATGCGTATGGACACCACGCGGGGCCGGAGTGTGGCGCAGTGGCTGGCGCATGCAGAAGTTAACGAAATTGCGGAGGTCATTCGTGAATATGGCGAAGAACGGTTTGCTGGCTCCATTGCAAAGGCGATTGTTGCGCGCCGACAGGCTCGGGGCCCCCTTGTCACCACCACTGAACTGGCCACCCTCGTGGCTGACACGGTCAAAACCCGCGAGCCGGGCCAGAATCCTGCAACGCGCACATTTCAGGCTTTTCGGATTTTCATCAACGCCGAGCTTGAAGAGTTGCAACAGGCATTAAAGGCTGCCCTGTCGGTATTGCAGAGTGGTGGGCGTCTGGTGGTGATCAGCTTTCACTCGCTGGAGGATCGCATTGTCAAACAGTTCATGGCAGCCAACGCTCGCCCGGTGTTTGATCGTCGTGCCCCCTTTGCCACGCCGCAACCGATGCTGCTCAAGGTGCTGGGGCGCAGTCGCCCGGGTGATGCCGAGGTGGCCGCCAACCCGCGCGCGCGCAGTGCCATCATGCGGGTGGCCGAACGCACTGCCGTTGGGGTGCCGGTATGACGCGATTAAATCTTGTGTTGCTGCTGGGCGTGGTGCTTAGCGCCCTTTACCTGGTGAACGTGCAGTACGACTCGCGTCGGCTGTACTCGGCACTTGACCGCGCCAGATCCGAGGCGCGCAAGCTGGCGATCGAAAACGAGAGGTTGCAGGTTGAGAAACGTGCGCAGGCGACCTCTGCACGGGTGGAGGCATTGGCCAAATCCAGTCTGGCGATGCGCGCGGCCAACCCGGCCATCACCACTTATGTGGCGTATACCCCCGCACCAGAGGACACGTTGGCACCGGTGTCACGGCGGGTTCAGGTGGGCAGGGCAATTCAATGAGCCGCAGCATCGCCTACACCTCCAGCCCCTTGCTGGCTAGCCCGACACCGGTCTGGCGCAGCAAGTTCATTGTCGCCGCTATCGCATTGGCTTTTGCTGGGCTGGCGGCACGTGCGGTGTACATCCAGGTCCTCGCCAACGATTTTTTTCAACGTCAGGGCGAAGTCCGGTATGCCCGGACGCTTGAACTGCCCGCCAATCGTGGGCGGATTCTGGACCGCAATGGTGTGGTCATGGCGTCCAGTATTCCGGTGCCAAGCATCTGGGCAATACCGGAAGATGTTCCGCGCGAGCCAACCAAACTCAAGGCGCTGGCCAAACTGCTTGGCATGTCAATGGCGGAACTGGACAAAAGGCTAGAAGACGAAGACAAGACCTTTGTCTGGCTGAAGCGCCAGGTGGATGAGTCGGTTGGCAAGGAGATCGAGGCGCTGGCCATCAAGGGTATCTATCAGCGCAAAGAGTACAAGCGCCAATACCCGGAGGGTGAGGCAGCGGCGCATGTGGTGGGGTTTACCAACGTCGAAGACAAGGGACAGGAAGGGATCGAACTGGCCTTTAACAAGGACCTTGGCGGACGGGCCGGTTCGCGGCGTGTCATCAAGGACCGCATGGGGCGGGTTGTCGAAGATGTGGGGGAACAGATTGCGCCGGTTGACGGGCGCGACCTGCAACTCAGCATCGACAGCAAGGTGCAGTTTTTTGCCTACCAGAAGCTCAAGGAGGCTGTTCTGGCCCACAAGGCGAAGGCGGGCAGTGTGGTGGTACTTGATGTGCTGTCGGGTGAGGTTCTGGCGCTGGCCAACTACCCCAGTTACGTGCCCGGCAAACGGCAAAACCTCAGTGGTGAGCAGTTGCGCAATCGGGCGCTGACCGATACCTTCGAGCCCGGTTCGACCATGAAGCCATTTGTCATCGGACTGGCGCTCGACCAGGGCAGGGTCAAACCTGAAACCCCCATTCAGACAGCCCCTGGGCGCATGACCATTGGCAGTGCCACCATCTCCGATTCACATGTACATGATGTGCTCAGTGTGACGCAGGTGATCGAAAAGTCAAGCAATGTTGGAACTGTCAAGATCGCCATGCAGATGCCGGCGCGGTCGCTGTGGGAGATGTACAACAGCCTGGGTTTTGGGCAGAAGCCGCAACTGCCCTTTCCTGGAGCAGTCAGTGGCAGGCTGCGCCCGTACAAAAGCTGGCGCCCGATTGAAGAGGCCACCATGAGTTACGGGTATGGAATTTCGGTGAGTCTGTTTCAGTTGGCGCAGGCCTATTCGATTTTTGGCCGCAACGGAGACCGGGTGCCGGTGTCAATGCTCAAGGTCAGCGAGCCGCCATTGGGTTTGCCAGTGATTGGTGAGCGCCATGCACGTGAGGTGCGGCACATGTTGCATCTGGTCACCGGGGCCGGTGGCACAGCCCCAAAGGCCCAAACCATGGGTTATTCGGTGGGCGGTAAAACCGGGACTGCGCACAAGGTTGAGGGGCGGGGCTACGCAGCCAAAAAATATCGCGGCGTATTTGCCGGCCTGGCACCCATCGATGCACCGCGTATTGCGGTGGCTGTCATGATTGATGAGCCCAGCAACGGCCAGTATTTTGGTGGCCAGGTGGCGGCACCGGTGTTCAGCCAGACGGTTCAGCAAACGCTCAAGGTGCTTGGCATCGCGCCGGACATGTCGGTCAAGCCGCAGATCGTCACCGAACTGGTCGAGGAGAGTTTCTGATGCAGTTGCTGCAAACGCCCTTCGACGCCGCGTTCTGGCTGCGCAGCCAGGTCAGTGGCACACTGCGCACTGACAGCCGCGCGGTACAACCGGGGGACGGTTTTCTGGCCTGGCCAGGTGCTGCGACCGACGCACGCACCCATGTGGCTGCGGCGCTGGCCGCAGGCGCTGCCGCCTGCCTGGTCGAGCAGACCGGTGTGGAACACTTCGGCTTTGCTGATGTGCGGGTTGCGGCTTACAGCGGGCTCAAAGCCGCCAGTGGCCGTATTGCCAGCGACTACTTTGCGGACCCCAGCAGGCGCCTGGCCGTGGTGGCGGTGACGGGTACCAATGGCAAAACATCAAGCGCTTGGTGGATTTCCCAGGCGCTCTCGAACTTGGAGCTGGAAGCACCCGTGCCTTGTGGCGTCGTGGGTACTTTGGGCATTGGAATTCCACCACAGGTGATCAGCACTGGCCTGACCACTCCGGACCCGGTGGCACTGCAGGCGGCATTTGCCCACTTCGCCGATACCGGCGTTTTGGCCTGTGCGATCGAGGCGTCTTCCATTGGCATTGCCGAGCATCGGCTCGACGGTACACGTATCCATACCGCCATCCTGACCAACCTGACGCAGGACCATCTCGATTACCACGGCAATATGGCGGCTTACTGGCAGGCCAAGACCCGTTTGTTCGACTGGCCGGGGCTGTGCGCTGCCGTAGTGAATGTGGACGATGCCTACGGTGCCGAACTCGCCAGTGCGCTGCAAAAACGCGTGGGATCCGAGGCACTTGACCTTTGGACCGTCTCGATGCAAGGGCACGCGTCGTGCCGTGCGCGCTTGCAGGCGCAGGGCATCGAGCATTTCAACGACGGCATGGTTTTTGATGTTGTGGAAGAGTCACAGCGCGAGGTCTTGAGCACGCAACTCATTGGCGCTTACAACATTGCCAATGTGCTTGGTGTGATTGCCGCCATGCGAACGCTGGGTGTTCCGCTGGCGGCGGCGGTGGCTGCCTGCACACATTTGACCGCGGTACCTGGACGCATGGAGCGGGTCAATGTGGCGGGTCGGGCTCTGGTGGCGGTGGACTACGCGCATACACCCGATGCGCTGGCGCAGGCGCTGGACGCCCTCAAGCCACTGGCGCACCAACGCGGGGGCCAATTGTGGTGTGTGTTTGGATGTGGTGGTGACCGGGACGCCACCAAACGTCCGTTGATGGGCGCTATCGCTGGCGGCCACGCCGACCGCGTGGTGGTGACCAGCGACAACCCGCGCAGTGAGCCACCGCAGTTGATCATCAACCAGATCCTGCTGGGTTTAAACGGTGTCGTCGCTGTCAGCGTGCAGGCAGACCGCGCGCTGGCGATCTCGCAAACCCTGGCGCAGGCTGCTGCCGCCGATGTGGTGCTGGTGGCTGGCAAAGGCCACGAAGACTACCAGGAGATCAATGGGCAACGCTTGGCGTTTTCAGACCTGGTGCAGGTGCGCACAGCGCTGGGGCTCGACGTTGCGGGAGCACCCGCATGAGCATGGGTTTGAGTTGTCAGCATGTCAGCGAATGGCTGCAGCCTGCCCAATGGGTGGGTGCCGAGCCAGCCCATGCTGCACCGCCAGTGCTGCGTGTCCACACCGACAGCCGCGGCATTGCGCCGGGTGACCTGTTTGTGGCGCTGCGTGGTGAGCGTTTTGATGCCAATGATTTTCTCGCCGATGCACGTGCCCGGGGCGCAGTGGTGGCCATTGCCCAAGGTGAAACAGCCGCCGTTCGCCTGGCAGGGGCCGGTTTGCCGGGCTGGGTGGTGCACGACGCACGCCTGGCACTGGGGCAGATCGCGCGCCATTGGCGCGCCCAGTTTGAGTTGCCGCTGATGGGTGTCACCGGCAGCAACGGCAAAACCACCGTGACACAGATGATCGCATCCATTCTGCGCACTTGGCTTGGCGAGGCGGCGCTGGCGACACAGGGCAATCTCAACAACGACATTGGTGTGCCACAAACTATTCTGCGACTGCGCAGCGAACACCGGGTGGCGGTGGTGGAACTCGGCATGAACCACCCGAGTGAAATTGCCCACTTGGCGGCCATCGCACAACCCACCGTGGCACTGGTCAACAACGCGCAACGTGAGCACCTCGAATTCATGCAGACGGTTGAGGCGGTGGCGCGGGAAAATGGTGCCGTGATTGCCGCCTTGCCGGCCGACGGTGTGGCCGTGTTCCCAGCAGACGATGTGTACAGTGGTTTGTGGGCGCAACTGGCAGGCGCTCGGCGCACCTTGTGTTTTGCCGCCACAGCGCATGCGCAGGCCAATGTGTATGCCACGCAGGTCAATTGGACAGGTGTGACCTGGCAGGTGCGCGCGGCCACACCACAAGGCGAGCTGGGTTATGACTTGCACATTGCGGGTGCCCACAATGTGAAGAATTCACTGGCGGCGCTGGCGTGTGCGTTGGCTGCGGGTGTACCACTGGCCGCCATTGGCCAGGGT
The DNA here is from genome assembly GCA_018061265.1 of Rhodoferax sp. Taxonomy (GTDB): domain Bacteria; phylum Pseudomonadota; class Gammaproteobacteria; order Burkholderiales; family Burkholderiaceae_C; genus Rhodoferax. Next base: position 16,322 of record JAGOUM010000066.1, read on the forward strand.
TTGTCGGCGTTTGAGCCGGTCAAGGGTCGCAGCCGCGCCATGCAGGTGCGCCAAGGCACGCGCCACATCACCCTGGTGGACGACAGTTACAACGCCAACCCCGACTCGGTGCTGGCCGCCATCGACGTGCTGGCTGCGCTGCCTGGCCCCCACCTGCTGGTGCTGGGTGATATGGGTGAGGTGGGTGATCAGGGGCCGCTGTTCCACGCCGAGGCACTGCGCCATGCGCTGCAGAAAGATATAGAAAAAGTGTTTGTCACCGGCGTCCAGTTTGCGCAAGCTGCTGCCGAGTTTGATGCAACCGAAGTGCTTCCTGAAATGTCGGACATGAAGGCGGCCGTACTTGGTGCACTGCCGGGTGTGGCCAGTGTGCTGGTCAAAGGCTCGCGTTTCATGAAGATGGAGCAGGTGGTACAGACGGTGCTGGATGCCCAGACCGATGAACGGAGCACGGCATGCTGATCTGGCTGACCCAATGGTTGCAGGACGTTTTCCCCAACTATGGTTTCTTGCGCGTCTTTCAGTACCAGACCTTTCGCGCGGTAATGGCTGCCATGACCGCATTGTTGATGGGCTTGGCTGCCGGGCCATGGGTGATTCGCCGATTGACCGAGCTCAAGATTGGTCAGCCGATCCGTGGTTACGCAATGGACACCCATTTGAGCAAACGTGGCACACCCACCATGGGCGGGGTGCTGATTTTGCTCAGCATTGCGATATCGACCCTGTTGTGGTTCGACTGGAGCAACCGCTTCGTCTGGATCGTGCTGCTGGTGACTGTGGGTTTTGGTGCCATTGGCTGGGCAGATGACTGGCGCAAGGTGGTCAACAAAGACCCTGAGGGCATGCCCTCACGCGAGAAATACTTCTGGCAGTCGGTGATCGGGTTAATTGCTGCCTTGTATCTGGTGTTCTCGATCTCTGAGAACTCCAATTACCGGGTGTTAGAACTGTTTTTTACCTGGGTGCAGTCGGGGTTCGATTTGAGCTTGCCACCCAAGGCCGGGCTGATGGTGCCATTTTTTAAGGAAATCAGCTACCCGCTGGGGGTTTTGGGTTTTGTCATTCTGACCTATCTTGTGATTGTGGGCTCAAGCAACGCGGTCAACCTGACCGACGGACTCGACGGCCTGGCGATCATGCCGGTGGTGATGGTGGGGGCTTGTCTGGGTATTTTTGCCTACGTCACCGGCAATTCAGTGTTTGCGCGTTACCTGTTCCTGCCGCATATTCCTGGTGCAGGGGAGTTGATGATTTTTTGCGCCGCCATGGCCGGAGCCGGATTGGCTTTTTTGTGGTTCAACACCCATCCGGCTCAGGTTTTTATGGGCGATGTGGGTGCTTTGGCGCTTGGTGGAGCCTTGGGAACGATTGCGGTGATCGTGCGCCAGGAAATTGTGCTGGCCATCATGGGCGGGGTGTTTGTGGCCGAAGCCTTGTCAGTGATGCTGCAGGTGACGTATTTTAAGTACACCAAGAAACGTTTTGGCAATGGCAAGCGGATTCTCAAGATGGCCCCGTTGCATCACCATTATGAGAAGAGCGGCTGGAAAGAGACCCAGGTGGTGGTGCGTTTCTGGATCATCACCATGCTGTTGTGCCTGGTTGGCCTGACCACCTTGAAGCTGCGCTGACCATGCAAAGCCTGAAAGACCAGCACGTTCTGATTCTGGGGCTCGGTGCCTCGGGTTTGGCCATGGCGCGCTGGTGTGTGCGTTGCGGGGCGCGGGTCACAGTGGCTGACACGCGGGTTGCGCCGCCTCAACTGGCCGCCCTGCAACGTGACCTGCCGACCGCCCAATTTGTCTGTGCGCCGCTGGATGGCCAATTGCTGCAGTGTGGCGATGTGTCTGCCATATTCAAGAGTCCGGGTTTGAGTCCGGTCGAAATAGCTCCCTTATCAGAAGCTGCAAATACATACGGAATAAACGTCAGAGGCGAATTAGGCTTGTACTGGCAGGCGCTGCAGGCGCTGCGTTTGGCTAACGGCTACGCGCCATCGGTGCTGGCTGTGACCGGAACCAATGGCAAAACCACCGTGACCTCGCTGACCGGTCAGTTGGTGGAACGTGCTGGCAAGACGGTGGCGGTGGCGGGCAATATCGGGCCGACACTGCTCGATACCCTGACTCGGTGTATCGATGCGCACACCTTGCCAGAGGTCTGGGTGCTGGAACTGTCGAGTTTCCAGCTCGAAGCGGAGACAGAGTTTGAACCCACTGCCGCTGCGGTGCTCAACATCACCCAGGACCATCTGGACTGGCACGGCTCCATGGCCGCCTACGCGCGGGCCAAAGCCTCGGTGTTTGGCCAGCACGGTGTGATGGTGCTCAACCGCGACGACGAGCAGGTGATGGCCATGTTGCCGCCCCCGGTGCGCCAGAAACTGCAAAAGCCACAGCAGCGTGACTGCATCTTGTTTGGTGGCGACATGCCGCAACGCCCAGGCGACTTTGGCATTGAGGTGACCAATGGCATGGCCTGGCTGGTACGGGCGCACGACGCGGACGAGACCAAACGCCGACGCAGCGAGGCGGCCCCGGAGCTGTTTTTTCAGCGGCTGATGCCGGCCGATGCCTTGCGTATCCGTGGCCGTCACAACGCCATCAATGCCTTGTCAGCCCTGGCGCTGGCAAGCGCCGCAGGCGGCGCGCTGGCACCAATGCTGTATGGTCTGCGTGAATATACCGGCGAACCCCACCGGGTGCAGCCGATCGGCATGGTGGCGGGTACCGAATACTTCGACGACAGCAAAGGCACCAATGTCGGGGCGACGGTGGCTGCCTTGCAGGGCTTGGGAGCTGACCGCAAGGTGGTGGTGATTCTTGGTGGTGAAGGCAAGGGACAGGACTTCAGCCCCCTGGCCGATCCTGTTACACG
>JAGOUM010000009.1 GCA_018061265.1 Rhodoferax sp.
GTGCACGAGTTGCAGCAAGCTTTTTTGATTCTGGCAAGAAACCCCGATGTGGCGACTGCCGAGCAGATTGCCCTTTGAAAGTATGAGCCGCCCCACGATGCGCAGGAGTTGACCCGATGAAAATGACTTTTCGCTGGTATGGCGAATCTGACCCCGTCAAGCTTGAATACATCCGACAGATCCCCGGCATGTATGGCATTGTTTCCGCCATTTACGACGTGCCGGTCGGCGAGGTTTGGCCGCTGGACAAGCTGCAAACCTTGCGCGCGCGCATCGAGGGCGTCGATCTCAAGTTCGAGGTGGTCGAGAGTGTGCCGGTTCATGAAGACATCAAGCTGGGCAAACCCACGCGTGACCGGCTGATCACCAACTTTTGCCAGAACATCCGCCACTGCGCCCAGGCGGGGGTCAAGGTGATTTGTTACAACTTCATGCCGGTGTTTGACTGGACACGCACCGAGATGGCCAAGGTGCTGCCTGACGGCTCCACCACCCTGGCGTTTGATGCCCGTGCTGTTGCGCAGATTGACCCGGAGCAAGGCATCTCGCTGCCGGGGTGGGACGCCAGCTACCAGCCAGCCCAGCTCAAGAGCCTGCTTGACGAGTACCGCAGCGTCGGTGAAGACGCCTTGTGGGCCAACCTGGAGTACTTTTTGAAAGCCATTGTTCCCGTGGCTGAAGAAGCCGGCATCAAGATGGCCATGCACCCTGACGACCCACCGCGCCCCATTTTTGGTCTGCCACGCATCGTCAAGAACCGTGACGACCTGCATCGACTGGTCAATATTGTTGACTCCCCCGCCAATGGCCTGACGCTTTGCTCGGGCTCACTCGGGGCTGACCTCTGCAACAACATTGAGTCGCTGGTGCGTGAATTTGGTGGTTTGGGTCGCATCCATTTTGGCCACCTGCGCAATGTCAAGGTTGAGCCCGACGGCACGTTCTACGAGTCCACCCACAATTCCTGCGACGGTTCGCTGGACATGGCGGCCATCGTGCGTGCCTACTCTGATGTTGGTTTTTCCGGTTATGTGCGCCCGGACCATGGGCGCATGATCTGGGGTGAGACGGGCAAACCCGGCTACGGCCTGTATGACAGGGCATTGGGTGCGGTGTATCTGAACGGCTTGTGGGAAGCCACGGTCAAGTCACGTCCGAAAGCCCAGACTTGAAAATTTTTCAGTGGGCCAGCTATGAAAGGCTGCCTTTTTAGTGTGTTTGTTTTATTAACCCGGTCAACTAAGGAGATAACCATGACCTTCCGTAGAACCCTTCTCGCTGCAACCATCGCAGTGATGACCCTGTCCGCAAGCCTGACCGCTGCTGCTGACAATATTGTGCTCAAGTCGTCCGACACGCACCCGGCGGGTTACCCCACGGTAGTTGCCGTGGAAAACATGGGCAAGAAGCTCGATGCAGCCACCAGCGGGCGCCTGACCATCAAGATGTTCCCGGGCGCCGTGCTGGGTGAAGAAAAAGCTGTCGTTGAACAAGTGCAGATCGGTGCCATTCAGATGGCACGTATTTCGCTGGGCGTGATCGGCCCGATCGTGCCCGAAGTGGACGTGTTCAACATGCCTTTTGTGTTCCGTGACATCAACCACATGCGCGCGGTGATTGACGGCGCTGTTGGCCAGGAACTGCTGGACAAGGTGAGCAACAGCTCGGCCCGTATGGTGGGTCTGGCCTGGATGGACGGCGGTGCCCGCAACCTCTACACCAAGAAAAAAGTGCAAACCCCGGCAGACCTGAAGGGCCTGAAAGTGCGCATGATGGGCAACCCCCTGTTTGTGGACACCATGAACGCCATGGGCGGAAACGGGATCGCCATGGGTTACGGTGAGGTGTTTAGCGCGCTGCAAACCAATGTGATCGACGGCGCTGAAAACAACCCACCCAGCCTGTTCACCTCCAACCACTACACCACGGGCACCAAGTTTTACGCGCAGACCAACCACCTGATCATCCCTGAAATTCTGGTGATGTCCAAGGTCGCCTGGGACAAACTGTCGGCCGACGACAAAGCCCTGGTGAAGAAAACCGCGCGCGAAGCCCAGCTCGATCAACGTCAACTTTGGGACAAGAGTGTGGCCGACTACTCCACCAAACTCAAAGCTGCTGGCGTGGAGTTTGTTCCCGTCGATCAGAAGCTGTTCTTTGAAGCGACCGCCCCGGTGCGCGCCAAGTACGGTGCCAAGTTCACTGACCTGATGAAACGTATCGGCGACGTCAAGTAAATAGGTCAAGCGGGGCCAAGGCGGCGTGCTGCCCTGGCCCCGGCTGTTTCAACCGGGCACTGCCATGAAAAACAAGATTCTGCGATTTAACGACGGCCTTTATCTGGTCTGCATCTGGGCCTCGGGCCTTTCAGTGCTGATCATGTCACTGATTGTTCCCTGGGGTATTTTTGCGCGTTATGTGCTGGGAACTGGCTCACCGTGGCCCGAGCCGGTGGCGGTGATGCTGATGGTGGTGTTCACGTTTTTTGGTGCCTCGGCCGGCTACCGGGCGCACTGTCACATCGCGGTGGCCATGGTGACCGAGCGTTTGCCCAAGCCGGTGCAGCCGGTGTTGGCGATTGCGATGGAGATTCTGATGTTGGCGGTGGCCCTGTTTGTCATGGTTTACGGCACCAAGCTGTGTCTGGAGACCATGCATCAGTCCATCGGCCAATTGCCCTGGATGCCGGTTGGCGTGACTTACCTGCCAGTGCCTCTGGGTGGCTTGACCACCGTCATTTTTGTGCTGGAGCGCCTGGCGTTTGGGCCGCAGGGCCTGCGCGAGGTGGTGACGTTTGACCATGAAAAGAAAGAGCAGGCCGCCTGATGGACGCTTTTGTTTTACTCGGCTCGTTCCTGGTGCTGATTTTGCTGGGCATGCCTGTGGCTTACGCGATGGGCTTGGCAGCGCTGATTGGTGGCTGGTACATCGATATTCCACCCGATGCCATCATGATTGCCATCGCCGGCGGGGTGAACAAGTTTTCACTGCTGGCGATTCCGTTTTTTGTTCTGGCCGGAGCCATCATGGCCGAAGGCGGTATGGCGCACCGGTTGGTGGCGTTTGCCGGCGTGCTGGTTGGCTTTGTGCGCGGCGGCCTGTCCATCGTCAACATCCTGGCGTCGACCTTTTTTGGTGCCATATCCGGCTCCTCCATGGCCGATACCGCGTCGATTGGTTCGGTGCTGATTCCTGAAATGGAGAAGAAAGGTTACCCGCGAGAATTTGCCACGGCGGTCACCATCAGCGGGTCGGTACAAGCCATCTTGATTCCGCCCAGTCACAACGCGGTGATTTATTCGCTAGCTGCGGGTGGGTCGGTGTCGATTGCGGCGCTGTTCCTGGCTGGGGTCTTGCCCGGCTTAATCTTAGGATTGACGCTGACCGTGATGTGCCTGTTCATCGCCAAGAAGCAGGACTTCCCCAAAGGCCGTGTCATCCCCATCAAAGAGGCGATGAAGATCGTGGTTGATGCCCTTTGGGGTTTGATGACCATTGTCATCATTCTGGGCGGCATTCTGTCAGGCATATTTACTGCAACGGAATCGGCGTCGGTGGCCGTGATCTGGGCTTTTGCGGTCACCATGTTTGTTTACCGCGACTACAAATGGAACGAGTTGCCCAAGTTGGTACATCGCACTGTCAAGACCTTGTCCATTGTGATGATCCTGATCGGCTTTGCCGCCAGCTTTGGTTACATCATGACGCTGATGCAGATTCCGCAGCAAATCACCGGGCTGTTCACCAGTATTTCGGACAACAAGATTGTGGTCCTGCTGATGATCAACGTGCTGCTCCTGCTGCTGGGCACGCTGATGGATATGGCACCGCTGATTCTCATCATGACACCCATTCTTCTGCCTATTGTTACGAGTCTGGGTGTCGATTCGGTTCACTTTGGCATGATCATGATGCTGAACCTGGCCATGGGCCTGATCACACCGCCTGTGGGCAGTGTGCTGTTTGTCGGTGCTGCGGTCGCCAAATTGCCTATTGAACAAGTGGTCAAAGCCTTGAACCCGTTTTTTGTCGCCTTGTTTTTGGTGCTGATGGCCGTCACGTACATTCCTGCCATTTCATTGTGGCTACCAGGGCTATTGCTCAATTAGGGTAAGTCGCTTCTGCCGCCAAGGAAGCTTGAGCGGCAGAAACTATCTCCAAACGGGTCGGCAAGCGGTCACTCAAGCCGCTCTGTAGGACACTGATCCAGCCCGACCACGGTACTTGGTTGACTGAAAATTCAGGAAATTTCGCTTGAAGATCGTGCAAATTCAGAGCATCGTGACGTGCCCGGGTCGCAACTTTGTCACTGTCAAGATCGTCACCGACGAAGGGGTTTCTGGGCTGGGAGATGCCACCCTGAACGGACGCGAGCTGGCGGTCAAATCCTACCTTGAAGATCACGTCTTCCCGTGCCTGATTGGCCGGGACCCGCGCAACATTGAAGACATCTGGCAATACCTGTACCGGGGTGCCTACTGGCGTCGTGGCCCGGTCACCATGACGGCGATTGCCGCCATTGACATGGCGCTGTGGGATATCAAAGGCAAACTCGCGGGCATGCCGGTCTATCAGCTACTCGGCGGCAAGAGCCGTGACGGCGTGATGGTGTATGGCCACGCCAATGGCCGCGACCATGCGGAAGCCATCGATGCCGTCCGTCAGCACATTGAAGAAGGCTTCAAGGCGATTCGGGTGCAATCTGGCGTGCCGGGTTTGGCCAAGACTTATGGCGTTGGCAAAGGCAAAGGTTTTTATGAGCCGGCTGAAAAGGGCTTGCCACCCGAAGAGCCCTGGGACACCGCGCTGTACCTGCGCCATACCCCCGAGCTGTTTCGCAAGGTGCGTGAAGCGGTTGGTTTTGACTACCACCTGCTGCACGATGCGCACCACCGCCTGACCCCCATCGAGGCCGGTCGCCTGGGCAAAGACCTTGAGCCCTACCGCATGTTTTGGGTGGAAGATGCCACCCCCGCTGAAAACCAGGAGGCTTTTCGGCTGATTCGCCAGCACACCACCACGCCGCTGGCCGTGGGTGAAATCTTCAACTCGATCTGGGATTGCAAAGACCTGATCAGCGAGCAGCTGATTGACTATATCCGCTCCACCATCGTGCATGCCGGTGGTATTACCCATGTGCGGCGCATCGCCGACTTTGCCGCCCTGTACCAGGTGCGCACCGGCTTTCATGGTGCCACTGATTTGTCACCGGTATGTATGGCCGCTGCGGTGAACTTTGGCTTGTGGGTGCCTAACTTCGGCATTCAGGAGCTGATGCCACACACACCACTGACCAACGAGGTCTTCCCGCACAACTATCGCTGCGAGGATGGTTACCTGGTGATGGACGAGGTGCCGGGTCTGGGTGTCGAGATCAATGAAGAACTGGCAGTGAAGTACCCGTATGAGCGGGCGTACCTGCCGGTGGCCCGCTTGCGTGATGGCTCAATGTGGAACTGGTGATCTTGGTCGGCTAACCGGGCCAACGAATCAGTTCAACGGCATGTTGATCTGGAACATCAAGCCGGCTGTGCCCAGCAGGTCCACCTGGGCTGACCAGCCAGGTTTGAATTCGTAGGCGAGTGCTGCAATCACCCCCGGCGAGAAACCTTTGTAGTTGAGCGGAACCTTGTTTTCATACGGTTCCTTGTAGCCGTAGAGCAAACCGGCAGTCCACTTGAATGACAGCTTGTTGACATCCCAGATGTTGTGATAAATCCCCCCCCACGGGTAGATAAAGACACTCTCCTGACCGAATGAGTTGCTGAACAGGGTAAACCCGTCAAGCTTGCCGTTTTTGTGCTCACGCTCCAAGCCGACCATCACCACATTTTCGTGGTCGGTCTTGGGTGAAAAGTGCAACGTATACGGGCTGGCCTGGAACCGCAGTTGAATACCCTGGTCAGCCCAGGACTGAGAGTCTTCGGCCCAGGCCGGGCTGGCCGTGTAGGCCACAATCGGGCTGATGAGCAGTGCAAGAATTTTTTTCATCATCATTGGCTGTGAAAGTGTCATGCTGGGTGACGGACATGCATAAGGTCCGCAGTGTAACGGCTGTGTTTGCAAAAACGCTGGTGTTGCTGGCACTGCTACTGGCCTGCTCGGCTTGCGCTTGGCTTGATACCAAGCAACGCCAGATCATCTACCGGCCCACGCCGGCACCAAGCGAGGGGACCGTCGCAGCTCTCCCCTTTTGGCAAACCAATGATGCGCGGCTGTTCCTGAGGGTACCTGGGCATACAGAGCAACAAGTGGCGTTATGGTGGTTGCCCCACACCGACCCGTTGGCACCCACCTTGCTGTATTTACACGGCACTTTTCGCAACCTGCTTGGCAACCAGCCCAAGATCGAGGCCTTGCGCCAGGCCGGGTTTTCAATACTGGCGGTGGACTACCGTGGCTGGGGGCAAAGCACCTCGATCACACCGTCGGAGCAAAGCATCATTGAGGATGCCCTGTTGGCCTGGGGTGAACTGGTCAGGCGCGAGCCACGCACGGCCCAGCGCGTGATTTATGGGCATTCCATGGGCTCTGGCGTCGCTGTTGCGCTGGCCAGCCAGTTGAACAGCCCGGCAGATTTTGGCGCCTTGATACTTGAATCCGCATTCACCAGCTTTGCCGACATTGCGGCCGAGGCAGGCTTCTGGGCCAGTCTGGCAATCCGCTTCAATCACGAGCGATTTGCCTCTATTGATCGCATCACCCGCATCAAGGCACCGCTATTGATGTTGCACGGCGCACTGGATCGAACGGTGCCGATGCTGTTGGGCCAGCGCCTGTTTGCTGCTGCCAATGAACCCAAAGAATGGGTCATGATCGGTGCGGGTCAGCACAGCGACCTGCATCGGGTGGGGCAACCCACCTATCAGGAGACTATCGCGGCTTTTAAGTCCCGCTACCTGTCACAGCCCCAATAAGGAGAGTTCGGCCTGCAGCTGTTGTGGTGACTCAAAATGGATGCCCCTCCAACCCAGGGACTGGGCAACATGCACATTGGCCTTGAGATCATCAACAAAAACCGTATGTGCCGCAGGCAGTTGATACCGCTCCTGCAACATCTGATAGATCAAAGGGTCAGGTTTGATGTGTTTGACATCCCCGGAAAACACGCCCCCGTCAAACCAGCGCAGGAAAGCAAAGCGCTGCTCCAGCACGCGTGCATAAGGTACTGGCATGTTGGACAGGTAATACAGACCGGTTACCCCGTCGGACGAATCACGTCGCTGGCGCAGTTGTTCAAGCAGCAACAAGGTGCCTTCAATCGGCATAAGCCGCTCGCCGATGCCATGCACCAGCTCGTGCATGGCATCCAGCGGCAGGCTTAGTCGTTGGGCCGTGCGCTGCACCACCTCGTCTGCCTGTAGCAAACCCTGGTCAAAAGCGTGCCAGTCGGCGTGGCCAAAAACCTGATGGGCCAGTTGTTTGGCAGCGTCAACACTGTCAGCACGCTGGGCGAAAACCTGTTGAATCAGCGTGGCCGGCTGCCAGGTGAAAACCACGGCACCAAAGTCAAAAACGATATTCATGACGGTCGATCTATGGACTGCGGGGCATGTCAGGCACACATTTGGGCCAGCAGGCCCGCTGTGGAGCCGTCCAAGCCGCCGATGTTGCCAGTTTTCAGGCGGGCTTCGACATCCTTGGCCAGCACTTTGCCCAACTCCACCCCCCATTGGTCAAAACTGTTGATTCCCCACAGGCTACCCGACACAAACACCCGGTGCTCCTGCAAAGCGATCAAGGCACCCAGGCTGCCCGGGCTGAGCTCGTCCAGCAGCAAGAAGGTGCTGGGTCGATTGCCTTTGAAGTTTTTATGCCCACCCGCGTCGGACTTGCCCAGCATCAGTGCCTGTGCCTGCGCCAACACATTGGCCAACAGCAATGTGTGATGGCCGCTCAGGTCGTGCCGGGGGTTCTTGACTGCCACAAACTCCACGGGCACCACGTCGGTGCCCTGATGCAGCATTTGAAAGTAGGCATGTTGGCCGTTGGTGCCGGGTTCACCCCAGACCACCGGCGCGCTGGCGAACGGTAGAACGGCACCATCGAGATCCACCCCCTTGCCGTTGCTTTCCATCTCCAATTGCTGCAAGTAGGCCGGGTACCGCTTGAGGGCACTGTGGTAGGGTGCCACGCTACGGCTGCCAAACCCGTGAAAATTGCGGTACCAGATGTCCAGCAGACCCAGCCGCACCGGCAGATTACGCGCCAGCTCTGCGCTGCGGAAATGCTCATCCATCGCGTGTGCGCCGGCGAGAAAGTCCCTGAAGCCCTGGGCACCAATGGCAATCGCCAGCGGCAGACCAATGGCCGACCAGACCGAATACCGCCCGCCCACCCAGTCCCAGAATCCAAAGGTGGTGGTGATGCCAAAGGCATTTGCCGCCGCAACGTTGGTGGTGAGCGCCGCAAAATGACGGGCAACGTCGGTGCCACCCTGCGCCACAAACCAGGCTTTGGCACTGTGGGCGTTGGTCATGGTTTCGATTGTGGTGAAAGTCTTGCTGGCAATCAGGAACAGTGTGTGCTCGACCTCGATTTTCTTCAGTACCGCGGCCAGCTCATGGCCATCCACATTAGAGACAAAGTGGAATCGCTTGGTGGGTGTCACATAAGCGTCCAGTGCCAGCACAGCCATCTGGGGCCCCAGATCAGAGCCGCCGATGCCGATGTTGACCACATCGGTGATACCGTCGTCGGCCCGCAGGTTCTCGGCGTAAGCCAACATGGCGTCCAGCGTGGCGTGCACCTGGGCCAGCTCAGACGCTACATTACCAAGAGCTTCTCTGGCATGTTGCATATGCGCTAGAGGCGGATTTCTTAACAACCAGTGCATCACCTGCCGATCTTCTGTCGTGTTGATCTTGACACCGGCAAACATCGCGTCGCGGTGCTGCTCCAGTCCACTCTGTCGTGCCATTTCCAGCAGCGCCTGTTCTGTGGCCACATCCATGAGGTTTTTTGACAAATCAGCAAACACATAAGGTGCAGTCTGGCTCAGCGCGGCAAATCGACCGGCATCCGACGCAAATGCCGTTCGCAGATCAAACTCAAGACCGGTCTGTTCAAAGTGTTGTTGCAAAACGCTCCATGCGGGCGTGCGGTCGCAGCGGGTAGTCATCATGGTCAGTTTCCTAGCAAGAGTTGGTCCAGCTTGATGGCGTCAAGGCAAAACGCCCGAATACCCTCGGCCAGTTTTTCAGTGGCCATGGCATCCTGGTTCAGGGCCAGGCGAAATTCGGGTTCGTTATAGCTTACATGGGGCAGATCCAGCTGTTGTGACTGTCTGGCATCCAGCGACCGCACCAGAGGTAACTCACTGTGTGCCAGCGTGGCCAGCAGATCCGGACTGATGGTGAGCAGATCACAACCGGCAAGCGCCGTGATCTGGCCCACATTGCGAAAACTCGCGCCCATAACTTCTGTGGCAATACCGAACTTTTTGTAGTAATTGAAGATCTGCATGACCGACTGCACACCAGGGTCCTGGGCACCCGTATGGTCCGCCTCGACCCAAGTTGGCCCGGCTGATTTTTTGTACCAGTCGTAGATACGCCCGACAAACGGCGAGATCAGTTGCACCTTGGCCTGTGCACATGCCACCGCCTGCACAAACGAGAAGAGCAGGGTCAGGTTGGTATGGATGCCACGGCGCTCCAGTGCAGCCGCCGCCGAGATGCCCTCCCAGGTCGCAGCCACCTTGATCAATACCCGGTCGATATGAATACCCTGCGCCTGATACAGCTCGATCAAACGCTCCGCCCGGGTGATAGTGGCGCTGGTATCAAAACTGAGCCGTGCGTCGACCTCGGTGGAAACCCGCCCCGGAATGATGGACAATATCTCGCAGCCAAAACGAACCAGGAGACGATCCATCAGTTCATCCAGCGCGCGCCCCTGATACTGGGCCACGGTTTCGGTCATCAACGACCGGTACTCGGCCTTTTGAACCGCTTTAAGGATCAGCGAAGGATTGGTTGTAGCGTCCTGTGGCTTAAATTCAGCCATTTGCAGAAAGTCACCGGTGTCTGCCACCACTGTGGTGAACTGTTTGAGTGCGTCGAGTTGATTCATGCCGCCATTATCCGGCGGCGATGTGTCAATCAAACCCGTTCTTGTCAAACGTCGGATTACGAAGCCGCCACCACAGAGACTCCATGGTCCGCCAGCGTCAGGCCCACCTCGGCATCCAGGCTCAACACATCGGTCAGATCGGGCGAGACAACAAAGATCGGCCCCAGGCTGGTTTCAAAGGTGTACTCAAAAAAGCTGCCCAGATACGCGCGCTTGAGCAGCTTGGCAGTCAAGCCGGTGCCGTCGCGGTGAATATGCCAAGCTTCCGGTCGCACGGCCACTTTGACCTGACCGGCCGCCACCACTTGCCGCGCGGTGATCTGCAGTGGCCCCAGTTGCACACCACCGGCTGCATCGGCCACACCCGGGAACAGCATGGCCTCGCCCATAAACCCGGCAACAAACTCGCTGCCCGGGCGCTCGTACATGTCTTGCGGTGTGCCACGCTGGGCGATCAGGCCGTCGTTCATCACAATGATCTGGTCACTCACCGCCAGCGCCTCACTCTGGTCATGGGTGACATAGGCCACGGTGAGTTTCAGTCGCTGTTGCAGGCTACGGATCTCTTCACGCATGTCGCGGCGCAGACGCGCGTCCAGGTTGCTCAGGGGTTCATCAAACAGCAGGACGCCAGGCTCCAGGACCAGGGCGCGTGCCAGAGCCACGCGCTGCTGCTGGCCTCCCGACAACTCGCTGGGCAGGCGGTCGTCGTAGCCGACCAGACCCACATTGCCCAAGGTTTCCACAGCACGCCGCTGTGCCTCGGTTTTTTCGACACCTGACATCTTCAGACCATACATCACGTTCTCCAGCACATTCATGTGCGGAAACAAGGCATAGCTCTGAAACATCATGCTGACATTGCGGTCGGCGGGCCCAAGTGTGGTGACGTCTTTGCCTTGCATCAGGATCTGCCCACCGGTCGGTGTTTCCAGACCGGCAATCATGCGCAGCACCGTGGTCTTGCCACAGCCAGAAGGCCCCAGGATGGTGGTGAGCGAGCCTTGCTCAATCTCAAAATTCACGCCTTTGATCACCAAGGGTGCGCTTTTGTCAATGCCGTAGCGCTTGGTGATGTTCTTGAATTCAACGCCGTAACTCATGGTGTTTGGTCCTGTCAATGGGCTGCAATGGGCTTGAGTTTGACGCCCGCCTTGCGACGCCCCAGCTTGCGCTCTCCCACCAGAAACTGGATCAGCGCGATGGCCGCCGACATCAGGATGATCAGCACCGTGCAGTACGCCAGCGCGACACCATAGTCGCCATTGCCGACACGGCCAATGATGTAGGAGGTGGCCAGCTCATTCTCGGCCGTGACCAGGAAGATCACCGCACTGACGGTGGTCATGGCGCGCACAAAACTGTAGACCAAAGCCGCCACCAGTGCCGGTTTGAGCAGCGGCAGCACCACATGGCGCAGCGTCTGGAAGGTCGATGCACGCAGCATGACCGAGGCTTCGTCCAGCGAACGGTCCAGTTGCTTGAACGCTGCGGTGCCGGCACGCACGCCAACCGGCAGGTTGCGGAACATGAACGACAGCACAATGATCAGCCCGGTGCCTGTGAGCTCCACCGGTGGCACATTAAAGGCCAGGATGTAGCTCACCCCCAGCACCGTGCCCGGAATGGCAAACGCCAGCAAGGCAATGAACTCAAACCAGCCCTGACCGCGAAACTCGGTACGTGCCAGCAGGTACGCAATCAGCAAGCCGACGGCAGCGGTCATGGGTGCCGCAAGGCCAGCCAGCTTGACTGTGGTGAAAAACGAATTCCACGCCGTGCCCGCCCAAACCAGGCCAAACTGACCCCACTCAAGCCCGAATGCAGTCTTGAAATGCGCCAAGGTCAAGGTGTAGTCCCGGCCCCAGGTCTGGACAAAACCGCCAGCAAAGGCAAACAGATACACCACCACCGTGAACGCCAGCCACGGATACACAACAAAATTGAGTACGCGGCGCAGCCCGTCGGGCAGCGCCATGGGTATACCAGCGTCCCCTTTGCCACTGACGGTGGTGTAGTTTTGTTTGCCCAGCAGGCCACGTTGCAGCGCAAACACCGCCAAAGCGAACATGGTCAAAATCCAGGCCAGAGATGCCGCCTTGCCCTGATCGTATTGGGCACCCACAATGGCAAAAAAGATGTCGGTGGACAGCACCGAGTATTGCCCCCCCACCACAATC
This sequence comes from Rhodoferax sp., assembly GCA_018061265.1. GTDB lineage: Bacteria > Pseudomonadota > Gammaproteobacteria > Burkholderiales > Burkholderiaceae_C > Rhodoferax. The sequence goes on from JAGOUM010000009.1 coordinate 12,255, forward strand.
GGATTGCCGAAGTCGGCAATACTCTCAATAAAGCCGACCAGAAAAGCATTGGCCAAGCCGGGCTTGAGAAGTGGCAAAGTGACGGTGAAGAAGGTTTTGCTGCGACTGGCACGCAGAGTCTGCGCTGCCTCTTCCATGCTCGGGGCCACACCCTGCACCACCCCGCGCATGATCATGAAGGCAATCGGGGTAAAGGCAAACAGCTGCGCAATCCAGATGCCAAACAGGCCATAAAACCAGCGTGTGGGCGGCATGTCAAAGGCGTATTCCAGAAACTGGTTGACTACCCCGGCGCGGCCGAACAGCAGAATCAGCCCCAGTCCGACCACAAAGGGTGGTGTGATGATGGGCAACAAGGCGATGACCCGCAACGGCCCCTGCACCCGTGGTCCGGCACTGCGCTCGGCCAACAAGGCCATCATGGTGCCCATGACCACCGTGCCGGTCGCTGTCAGCAGCGCCAGAAACAAGGTGTTCCACGCCACACCGCAGCGCACGCCACCGGCCAGACAACTCAGGCCCCAAACCCGCTCATGGCCAATACGCTCAAAGATCGCCGATGCTGCCCAATGCCCTTCCTCATTGAGGAAAGCGCCATACAGTGCCTTGGTCACCGGAAAGGCAATAAACAACAGCAGCAGCACCGAACAGCCAAACACACTGGCGGCAATAAAAAGATCACCTTTGAAAAAGCCCCGGCGCGCCACGCCAAAGGCGGTGAGCATCACCAGCGACAGCAAGGCGATAAATGCACCAATACCAATGCCATACTGATTGACAGACAGCTCACCGAACTGGGCATTCAGTACTGCAAAAGACCAGCCGCGCGCGCCGATCAGGAACCCGCTGACCAACAAGCCCAAAAAACCCAACAGGCCACCGGCCAGCAGCCAGTTGCTTTGGGACCGGCCCGCCGGCACCAGCAGGCCAACGGCAGCGAGCCCGAGCCCGATCAGGCCCAGACTCAGCCAGACGCGGCCGTGCACCAGCACCTGAACCAGCCCATTGCCGGTCTCAGCCCCGCCAAAAATCTGCGTCAGAACGCTGTACCAGGCGGTGTCCTGAATCGCATACCAAGGCAACAGCCCATAGGCCAGCAGGCCAACAATGAGCCAGAGGCGAATGGCCAGGTTCGGGCTTTTGCTCACAAATTAACGGGGCAGCGAGTTGACTTCTTTTTCCCACTTGGCAATCAGGCGCTTGCGCTCGGCGGACGCACCGTACTTGGCGTAGTCGTAATTGATGAACTTGATCTTCTTGAAATCAGGCACGTTTTTGTCGACCTTGGCGGCCTTGTTGGAAGGCACCTGGAACTGTTTGGCCGCTGCGGCCATTTCCTGCGCCGCCGGGGTCAGCGCCCATTCATAGAACTTCTTGGCGGCCTCAAGATTGCGCGCACCCTTGATGATGCTCATGGAACCGATTTCAGCGCCGGTCCCGTCGGTCGGTGTGATCGCCTCAACCGGGAAACCATTGAGCTTTTCACCAGGTGCGTCGTGCACAAAGCTGATCGACACCGTGGTTTCGCCACGGGCCGCCGCCTTGATCGGGCCGGTGCCACTTCGGGTGTACTGGCTGATGTTTTTGTGCAACTTCTTCATGTACTCAAATGCCTGGTCCTCACCCATCATCTGAACCAGCGTGGCCACCATGGTGTAGGCGGTACCGCTTGAGGCCGGGTTGGCCACCTGAATTTCGCCTTTCAAAGCGGGGTTGAGCAAATCGTTCCAGGTTTTTGGCACGGGCAATTTTTTCTTCGCCAGCAGTTCGGTGTTGTAACCAAAGCCCAGAGGCCCCGAATAAATGCCAACCGTGCGGTACTTGGACTGGGCTGCCTGTTGCTGGGCCCAACCTTGCAGTTGCGGCAGCGTGGCGGATTTGTATTCCAGCGACAGGCCTGACTCGGCCGCCTGCAGATGCGGGTCACCCGTGCCGCCAAACCAGATGTCGGTCTTGGGGTTGTCTTTTTCAGCGATCAACTGGGCCAGCGCCTCACCCGAGCCTTTCATCGAGATATTGATCTTGGTGCCTGTCGTTTTGCCATAAACGGTGCCGATCATGTTGCACCATTCGGCTTGCACCGAGCAAATCACGTTCACGGTTTGCGCCTGGACCACACCACTGGCGGCGGCCAAGGCCGAAACCAACAACAACTTCTTCATAAAAACTCCTAGAAAAAATCAAAAGGGCACCAACACCATTGAACTGGCGGCACCCGTATAAGCTTGAGCGTCAGGCAATGTGTCAATTTCATGACTGTACTGCGAATTTCTTGACAAACACATCGGGGAAACGCCAAGTTTTTGACCATTCAGTCAGAAAGTTACATGAATTACACGAGAACATGAAACTAAGTTACAGTTCGTCCTGTTTTTCCTGTTTTAAACCTCATTCCGCAAACCAACATGAGTTTTGACCTTGTTCTATTTGGCGGCACAGGCGACCTGACCTGGCGCAAACTGATGCCAGCCTTGTTCCAGGCCTTCAAACACGGCACGCTTCCCGAGGGTGCACGCATCATTGGTGTGGGTCGGGATGAACTCACCGACGAACATTACCGTGAACTGATCCACGGCCGTTTTACCCAGGTGGACCTGGCCAAACGCCCGACGCCCGAGGAGTTTGCGCGTTTCTGCCAGTTGCTTGAGTTTGTACGGATGGACCTCTCCAAACCCGAGCACTACACCTATCTGCGCGACAAACTCGCACAGCGCCAGGCCGATACCGTGGTGATGTATCTGGCCACCGCGCCGAGCCTGTTCACCACCATTTGCGAACAACTCGCCGCGGCGGGCTTAAACACACCGCACACCCGCGTGGTATTGGAAAAGCCGCTGGGCCACGATATGGCAAGCAACCGCGCTATCAATCAGGCCGTTGGGCAAGTGTTTACCGAGCACCAGATCTACCGCATTGACCACTATTTGGGCAAACCTTCGGTCCAGAATCTGTTTGCACTGCGCTTTGGCAATGCGCTGTTTGAGCCACTGTGGCGACGCGAACATATTGCCAACATCCAGATCACCATGGCCGAGGAACTGGGCGTGGAGAAACGCGGCGCGTTTTATGAGACCACCGGCGCCCTGCGCGACATGATGCAGAACCACGCACTTCAGTTGCTGTGCGCCATCGGCATGGAGCCGCCGATCAACTCCCATGCTGACGCGATCCGCGACGAAAAGCTCAAGGTGCTGCGCAGCCTCAAGCCCTGGTCGGCTGAGTCTCTGGCGCAGGATGTGATCCGTGGTCAGTACAGCGCTGGGAGCATCAATGGCCAGCCCGTGCCAGGTTACCGCGAAGAGCTCGGCGTGACTCCCGACAGCCGCACCGAAACCTTTGTCGCGCTGCGCACCGAGATTTCCAACTGGCGCTGGGCGGGTGTGCCGTTCTACATCCGCACCGGCAAACGCCTGGCAGGTCGCGACGCGCGCATTGTGGTGAACTTCCGGCCCACACCCCACGCCATTTTTAACTCGCAGATTGGCATGGCCAACCGGCTGGTGATCAATCTGCAGCCGCGTGACGGGCTGGAGTTGCACCTGCTGGCCCAGGCCCAGGACAAACGACATCACAGCAGCATCCTGGCACCGGTGCAACTCGATCTGGACTTTGACAAACGCTTTGGAGCAGAACGCGTGGGCGCTTACGAGCGGCTGCTGCTTGATGTGATTGATGGCCGGCTGAATCTGTTTGTACGCAGCGACGAGCAGGTTGAGGCCTGGCGCTGGGTGGAGCCGATACTCAAACACTGGGCTGGCGACCCACAAGGGCCGCGCCCCTATGCATGCGGCAGTTGGGGGCCAAGCGCCACCAGCGCGATGATCGCCCGCGACGGCTTTTGCTGGAGTGAAGAAGCATAAAAACACAGCCCAACTCAGGACACCCAACCATGCTTGACCGAATCAAAGCCTCCTTGCCCTCGCTGGCTCCCGCTGAACAGCGTGTGGCCAAACTGGTCCTGAGCGACCCGCGCTCATTTGCACTGATGCCGGTGAGCGAACTGGCCGACAGAGCCCACGTCAGCAAACCCACGGTGGTGCGCTTTTGCCGCAGCGTGGGTTACGACGGGCTGTCGGACTTCAAGCTCAAGCTGGCCGGCAATGTCAGCGAAGGTGTGCCTTTCATCCACCGCAGTGTCGATGTCGACGACAAGACCAGCGACATCATGGTCAAGGTCATCGACAACACGGTGGCGGCGTTTCTCAAGTACCGCAATGAAGCCTCGGCCAGCGCCATCGACAAAGCCGTTGCGGCACTGACAGCGGCTTACCACGCCGGACGGCGCATCGAGTTTTTTGGTGTTGGCAACTCGGGCGTGGTGGCGCAGGACGCGCAACACAAGTTCTTCCGGCTCGGCATCAATGGCGTGGCTTACAGCGATGGCCATATGCAGGTGATGAGCGCCTCTTTGCTGCAAGCGGGTGACTGCGTGATTGTGATCAGCAACTCGGGGCGTACGCGTGACCTGATGGACTCCTGCGACATCGCCCGCAAGAACGGTGCGACCACCATCGTGATCACCGCCAGTGGCTCACCATTGGCCGCCGCCGGCGACATCCACCTGGCTGCCGACCACCCCGAAGGTTACGAGCGTTACAGCCCGATGGTGTCGCGCCTGCTGCATCTGATGATCATCGACATCGTCGCGACCTGCGTGGCGCTGCGCATTGGCAGCGAGAAACTGCAACCCTTGCTGCGTGAGATGAAGAACAACCTGCGCAACAAACGTTACACCTGATTTCTTGATGTTTTGACCTTCAGGCGCTTATCCCAATTGATTTTATTGCAACACTTTTAATAGTACTCAAGAGGCCTGCAAGGGCATCAGATGTTCTGCCAGACTGGCGTGCAGCGCAGCGCCCAGCGGCAGTACCTCGTCATTGAAGTCATACAGACTGTTGTGCAAATGGCAGCTGCCCAGGCCGTTTTCACTGCCCTGACCCAGTCGCATGTAAGCCCCGGGTTTGACCCGCAGCATGAAAGAAAAATCTTCGGCGCCCATGCTGGGCTCCAGGTCCCGAACCACGTTGGCGGCACCCACCAGTTTTTCAGCAACGTCTCCAGCCAGCTGCGCCTCTGGCGCGGTGTTGATGGTGGCCGGGTACATCCGGGTGTAGGTCACTTTGGCACTTGCCCCAAACCCTTGGGCGATGGCACCGCACAGTTCATGCAGGCGCCGCTCCACCAGCGACTGCACTGCGGCGCTGAAGGTTCGCACTGTGCCGACCAGTGTGGCGCTGCCCGGAATGACACTCATCGCATGGAGGTCACCCGCCTGCAGACCACACAGGCTGATGACAGCACTGTCCACCGGCTTGACATTGCGCGACACAATACTCTGCACTGCGGTAATGATGTGCCCGGCCACCAGCACTGGATCAATGGTCTGGTAGGCATGGGCACCGTGCCCGCCCTGGCCGGTGATGTCGATGCGGATATGGTCGGCTGCAGCCATCATCGGACCGGGGTTCAGGCCAATCGTGCCGGGCCGCATGGCCGGCCAGTTGTGCATGCCATACACCGACTGCACCGGGAAACGCTCGAACAAGCCATCGTCAATCATCGCCTGCGCGCCGGCAAAACCCTCTTCGCCCGGCTGGAAGATCAGCACGGCCGTGCCGTCAAAGTTGCGGGTTTCAGCCAGGTAACGTGCGGCACCTACCAGCATGGCGGTGTGCCCGTCATGGCCACAACCATGCATCAGACCGGGATGGGTCGATTTCCAGGCAAAGCTGTTGCTCTCGGTCATGGGCAAGGCATCCATGTCTGCGCGCAGCCCGACCATACGACCCGAAGTTTGCCGCTGGCCTTTGATCACCGCCACCAGCCCGGTTTTGCCGATGTCGGTGTGAATCTCGTCGACACCACAAACCGCCAGGGCCTGTTTGACCCGTTGGGCGGTGTAGACCTCCTCAAAGCCAAGCTCCGGATGTGCATGCAGATCACGCCGCAAGGCCGTGATCTCAGGGTGAAACGCTGCAATGTGCGCAAAGGCACGGCCATGAACCATCAAACCCATCATTAACTCCAGTCCAGCCAGCCCGGCAGTCGGCTGCAAAGGCCATAGGGTAGCGCAAGCTGCGGCAATTTTGGCGCAAGGCGATCGCCTTAAACTCGAACCTGTCCTTGATCAACAGGCCTTACTCATGATTTTTATCACCGGCGGCGCAGGCTACATTGGCTCCCATACCTGCGTTGAACTGCTCAACGCGGGCCACGCAGTGACCGTGTTCGACAATTTTTGCAACAGCCAGATCGAGGCCTTGCGTCGGGTTGAGCGCATCACCGGGAAAAAATTGGTCGTTGTTGAGGGCGACATCCGGGACCCGTCGACCTTGACCGCTGCCTTGCGCGACAGCAGAGCCAGCGCCGTCATCCACTTTGCCGGGCTCAAGGCCGTGGGTGAATCGGTGGCTGAACCGCTCAAGTATTACGACAACAATGTGCTGGGCACAGTCAAGTTGCTGCAGGCCATGCAAACCTGTGGCGTGAGAACCCTGGTTTTCAGCTCGTCGGCCACGGTTTATGGTGACCCGCAAGTCCTGCCGCTCACCGAAAACCACCCGCTTTCAGCCACCAACCCGTATGGGCAGACCAAGCTGGTGATCGAGAACATGTTGCGCGATCTCCAGTCCAGCGACACACAATGGCGCATTGGCATCTTGCGTTATTTCAACCCGGTTGGTGCCCACGCCAGCGGCCTGATCGGCGAGGACCCGCAGGGTGTCCCCAACAATCTATTGCCTTTTGTGGCGCAGGTGGCGGTTGGTCGCCGCGAGTTTCTCAACGTTTGGGGCGCTGACTACGACACACCGGACGGCACGGGTGTACGCGACTACATCCATGTGGTCGATCTGGCGCTGGGCCACTTGGCGGCCCTGAATACTTTGCAAAAAGAGTCTGCCACGGGTTTTTCAGTCAATCTGGGCACCGGCACGGGTTACAGCGTACTCGACATGGTGCACGCCTTCGAGCACGCCAGCGGCAGACCGGTTGCCTACAAAATTTCGCCACGGCGCGCCGGCGATGTGGCGGCGTGTTTTGCTGACCCGACGTTTGCCCGCGAGTTGCTTGGCTGGCAGGCGCAGCGCAACTTGCAGACCATGTGTGAGGACAGCTGGCGCTGGCAAAGCGGCAATCCCAGCGGCTATAGTACAGGCTTGAACTGAAGGACGAGGGAGAGTAAATGAAAAAAGCGCCAAGGAGCACAGCATGGCTAAAGGCATGATTCTGGCCGCAGGCCAGGGCACCCGGGTACGCCCGCTGACCAAAGACCTGCCCAAACCGATGATCCCGATTCTGGGTAAACCGGTGATGGAGTACCTGATCGAACATCTGGCCAGCTACGGCATCACCGAGATCATGGTGAACGTCGCATTTAACCACCACAAGATCGAACAGTATTTTGGCGACGGTCACCGCTGGGGGGTGCAGATTGGCTACGCCTATGAAGGTGTGCGTGAACAGGGCGAGATCGTGCCCAAGCCATTTGGTTCGGCAGGCGGCATGCGTCGCATCCAGGACTTCAGTGGCTTTTTTGACGAAACCACGCTGGTGTTGTGTGGTGATGCGCTGATCGACCTTGACATCGGTGCGGCCCTGCACGAGCACAAAAGCAAGGGGGCCATCGCCAGCGTGGTGGCGCTCGATGTGCCGCTGGCCGATGTGCAAAGTTACGGCATTGTGGTTGCCGACGACAAAGGTCAAATCCTGTCATTTCAGGAGAAACCCAAGCCCGCCGATGCCAAGTCAACCCTTGCCAGTACCGGCATTTACATCTTCGAGCCCGAGGTGCTCAAGCTCATTCCGCCGGGCAAGGTGTACGACATTGGCTCGCAGTTGTTTCCGCAGCTGGTTGAAAACAAGCTGCCGTTTTTTGCGCAGAAACGCTTCTTCAACTGGATCGACATCGGCCGCGTCAGCGACTACTGGACAGTTCTGCAACGCGTGCTGCGGGGTGAAGTAGCGCAGATGAACATGCCGGGTCGTGAAATCCGCCCCGGCATCTGGGTTGGGCTCAACACCAACATTCCATGGGATCAGGTCACCATTGAGGGGCCGGTCTACCTTGGCTCCAGTGTACGGGTCGAGCCCGGTGCCAGCATCATTGGCCCGAGCTGGATCGGGCATGGCTGCCACATCCGCTCTGGCGCCCGGGTGATTCGCAGCATCCTGTTTGAATACACCCGGATTGCCGCCGACATGCAGTTCAAGGACATGATTGTTTCACCCAGTTACTGCGTGGATCACGCCGGTGATACGCTGTACCGCGGTGATGAGACCGCCCAGTTGCGCTGGGGTGACTCGCGCGCCTGAGTTTTTTGCCACCGTGCCGCTGCCAAGCGGACGGCGGCGTTTATCGTTTTTTGTCCTCATCCAGCATGAACTCTCCCATCCTGATCCAGCCCGTCGTCCTGTCCGGAGGCTCCGGCACCCGCTTGTGGCCACTGTCACGCGAGAAATACCCCAAGCAGCTGCTCAGCCTGGTGGGTGACGACTCGCTGTTGCAGGCCACGGTGCGCCGTGTCATCGGTACACCCGGCGTGACACTGACCGCACCCATGGTGGTGTGTAACGAAGAGTACCGCTTTGTCATTGCCGAGCAGTTGCGCCTGCTCGGCACCGATGGCAACGTGGTGCTTGAGCCTTTTGGCAGAAATACTGCCCCAGCGCTGACCCTGGCTGCACTGGCAGCTCTGCAAAACGCAGCAGACCCGGTGCTGCTGGTGATGCCGGCAGACCATGTGATCACCCGCACGGCGGCATTCCAGGATGTGGTGAGCCGCGGCGCAGCACTGGCCGCCAATGGTGCGGTAGTCACCTTTGGCATCACGCCCGATCTGCCCGAGACCGGTTACGGCTACATCCAGGCCGGTGAACTCTATGACGCAGCGGCTGACGCCAGCGCACGGGTGATTGCCCGCTTTGTCGAGAAACCCGATCTGGCCACCGCACAAGGCTACCTTGCTGCGGGCAACTACCTGTGGAACAGCGGCCTGTTCATGATGCGCGCCAGCGTCTGGCTGGCGGCTCTGGGCAATTGCCGCGCCGACATACTGGCGGCCTGCCAGAGTGCCTGGGATGCGGGCAAGACCGATGGCGAGTTTGTGCGCGTGGGTCGCGACGCCTTTGCCGCCTGCCCGAGCGACTCGATCGACTACGCGGTGATGGAGCGTATTGCGGCACAGACACAAGGGGCCAGCCATGCGGGTGCCCTGCCCCCCGGTGTGGTGCTGCCTCTGGATGCCGGCTGGTCCGATGTAGGCGCCTGGGACGCGCTGTGGCAGGTGCTGCCCAAAGATGACCACGGCAATGTGGCGCAGGGTGATGTGCTGCTGCAGGACTGTGCCAACACGCTGGCCCTGTCCGAAGGCCGGCTGGTGGCCTGTGTCGGGGTGAGCGACCTGGTGGTGGTGGAGACGGCCGACGCCATTCTGGTGTCGCACAAGGACAAGACGCAGGACGTCAAGAAAATTGTGGACCGGCTCAAAAGTCAGAAGCGTGCTGAGGGCAGCATTCACCGCAAGGTGTTTAGGCCCTGGGGCTGGTACGACGGGGTGGATGCGGGTGAGCGCTTTCAGGTCAAACGTATTGTGGTCAAGCCCGGGGGCACCTTGAGCCTGCAGATGCACCACCACCGTGCCGAGCACTGGATTGTGGTCAGCGGCACGGCCAAGGTCACCAAGGGCGACGAGACGTTTTTGCTGTCAGAGAACCAGTCGACCTTTATCCCGCTGGGCACCACGCACCGGCTGGAGAACCCGGGGCGTGTGGCGCTGGAGATGATTGAGGTGCAGTCGGGCAGCTATCTGGGTGAGGATGACATTGTGCGGTTTGAGGATGTTTACGGGCGCTGAAACGAAGCCTGGCGAAACGGCAGCATTCACTGTTATTTTTGTAGCTTAAAACCTAGATATATATTGGGCTAGAGGCTTATCTTGTTCAAGTACCCGGCCTCAGGGCTTGCCTCTTGCAACAGGGTGAAATCCGCAAAGTCAAACCCTGGCCCTACCATGCACGCCACCAGTGAGTAGCCTTTTGACGACGTCAAGGCAAGGCTGACCGGTCGTGCGGCCTGCCAGTGGCCGGCAGCGATGGTGTGTTGCGGGCGCTGCGCCCGATCGACCTCCACCGGCCCCAACAGCATGCAGGTGGCGGTTTCGCCCCTTCCGTTCCAGTGCCACAAATGCAGTGCGTCCCCCTCCAGATGCACCCACACCTCGTCCGAGCGCACCCGGTGCCAGCTCGAATGCTGGTGGGCCTCAAGCAGAAAGTAAATGCTGGTCATGGCGCAGCGCAAAGGGCGCGCGTCCTGCGGCTGTACCCACTCGGCTGAGCGAAACACTTCGGCATACCAGCCGCCCTCGGGATGCGGCTGCAGTTGCAGGGTGTCGATCAGTTCGCGCGCACGGGGCTGCATGGCGCACGCACTTCAGAGGCCACCCAGCCCCAGCCGCTGGCAAATCTGCAGCGTGGCAGCGCTCTGGTTCAGGCTGTAAAAGTGCAGGCCCGGCGCGCCACCGCTGCGCAGTTGCTCACACAATCGTGTCACCACATCCAGCCCAAACGCCTTGATGGAGGCACTGTCGTCGCCAAAGCCCTGCAGCCGCAGCCGGATCCAGCGTGGGATCTCGGCACCGCAGGCATCGCTGAATCGCATCAATTGCGTCGAGCTGACAATGGGCATGATGCCCGGAATCACCGGCACCGTCACACCCATCGCGTGGGCGTCTTCAACAAAACTGAAATAAGCATCGGCGTTGTAAAAATACTGGGTGATGGCCGAGTTGGCCCCTGCCCGCACCTTGGTGACAAAGGCTTTGATGTCGCTGTCAGCCGATCGGGCCTGTGGGTGAATCTCGGGGTAAGCCGCCACTTCGATGTGGAAATCATCACCGGTCTCGGCACGAACAAAGGCCACCAGGTCGCTGGCGTGCTGAAACTCACCCCCGGCACCGTAACCGCTGGGCAAATCCCCGCGCAGCGCCACCAGCCGCTTCACCCCCATGGCCTTGAGCGTGGCAAGCTGCTCTCGCACGCGCTGGTGAGTGGCTCCAACGCATGAAAAGTGCGACGCTGCCGTCACACCATCGGCCAGAATGTCGCGCACCGTACTGAAGGTGCCCTCCTGCGTCGAGCCTCCCGCACCAAAGGTCACGGAACAGAACTCCGGCTTCAGGGCATACAGTTGCTGGCGTACCAAGCGCAGCTTGGCCGCACCCTCCGGGGTCTTGGGTGGAAAAAACTCGACGCTCAGGGGAAAAGGTTTTGGGTCCATCATTCACTCTCCGGTATCCGGGGTTTGTTCGCCGTGATAAAAAACTCGCGGTTGCCATCACCACCCGCGATGGGTGAATCCAGCCAGTGGGTCACCCGCAACCCCAGCCCGGCACAGGCCTGGCGCAGGCGCTGCTCGACCACCGCATAGAGCGCCACATCCTTGACGATGCCACCTTTGCCGACCTGGCCGGGTTGCAGCTCAAACTGTGGCTTGACCAGCGTCAGCAAGGTACCACCTGGCCTGAGCAAGGGCAGCAAGGCAGGCAGCACCAGGGTTTGCGAGATGAACGACAGGTCGGCCACAATCAGCTCAAACTCGGGTACAAAATCGTCTTCGGCTGTTCCGGCGCTACTCGCCTCGTTTTCAAGATCAAATTGACCTGTAGCGCTTATTCTGTCTTGGTAAGCAGCTACTAAATCAGAGGCGTTTAAGGTGCGGGCGTTACACCCTTCAACGCACAGTACGCGCGGATCGGCCCGCAGGCTCGGGTGCAACTGGGCACTGCCCACGTCGACGCCAACCACCAGCGATGCGCCATGTTGCAGCAGGCAGTCGGTAAATCCACCGGTGCTTTGCCCCACATCCAGACACTGCCAGCCAGCCGGCTTGAGGCCCAACTGCGTCAACGCGGCTTCCAGTTTGAGCCCGCCACGTGACACATACCGCGCCTCGGCATCGTCGAGCAGACGCACCTGCGCATCTGCGGGCACCTCGTCGCCGTTCTTGACCACACGGCGCCAGACCTCGCCTTGTTGCCACTCAACGCCTCCGGCAATCAGGCGCTGCGCCTGCGAGCGGGTGCTGGCCAGTGCGCGCTGCACCAGCAGTTGGTCAATTCGCACTGAGATCTGGTCTTAGTAGCGATAGGTGTCGGCCTTGTAGGGCCCGTCCACCGACACGCCAATGTAGGCCGCCTGCTCGGCCGTCAAGGTGCTAAGCATGGCCCCCACCTTCATCAGGTGCAGGCGCGCCACTTTCTCGTCCAGATGCTTGGGCAGCACATAGACCTGACCGGACTTGTAGGCTTTGGGCTTGGTGAACAGCTCGATCTGCGCCAGGGTCTGGTTGGCAAAGCTGGAGCTCATCACAAAACTCGGGTGGCCGGTGCCGCAGCCCAGGTTCACCAGACGGCCCTTGGCCAGCAAAATGATGCGCTTGGATGGTTTCTTGCCTTTGGCCGGGAAGATCACGTGATCCACCTGCGGTTTGATCTCTTCCCACTTGCATTTGGCCAAGGAGGCCACGTCGATCTCGTTGTCAAAGTGGCCAATGTTGCAGACGATGGCCTGGTCTTTCATGGCCGCCATGTGCTCGTACGCGATCACATTCTTGTTGCCGGTGGCCGTCACAAAGATGTCGCACTTGTCAGCGGCGTATTCCATGGTCACAACCTTGTAGCCTTCCATGGCGGCTTGCAAGGCGTTGATCGGGTCGATCTCGGTCACCCACACCTGGGCGCTGAGGGCGCGCAAGGCCTGGGCGCTGCCCTTGCCCACATCGCCGTAGCCCGCCACGCAGGCCACCTTGCCGGCCACCATCACGTCGGTGGCGCGCTTGATGGCGTCCACCAGACTCTCGCGGCAGCCGTACAGGTTATCGAACTTGCTTTTGGTCACCGAGTCGTTGACATTGATGGCGCGCATCATCAGCGTGCCTTTGCTGCTCATATCGTTCAGGCGATGCACGCCGGTGGTGGTTTCTTCGGTCACACCGATGATGTTTTTCAGGCGACGGCTGTACCAGGTGCCGTCTTGGGCCAACTTGGTCTTGATCGCGGCGTACAGGCACACTTCTTCTTCGCTGCCGGGGTTGTCGAGCAGGCTGATGTCTTTCTCGGCACGCGTACCCAGGTGCATCAGCAGCGTGGCATCACCGCCATCGTCCAGAATCATGTTCGGGCCTTCGGCAGCAGTGCCCTTTTTGCCACCAAACTCGAAGATTCGGTGGGTGTAGTCCCAGTAATCGGTGAGCGACTCGCCCTTGTAGGCAAACACCGGCGTGCCCCGGGCCACCAAAGCAGCGGCGGCGTGGTCTTGCGTCGAGAAGATGTTGCATGAGGCCCAGCGCACCTGCGCGCCCAGCGCTTGCAGAGTTTCCACCAGCACGGCGGTCTGAATCGTCATGTGCAGGCTACCGGTGATGCGCGCGCCCTTCAAGGGCTGATCATTGGCGAATTCTTCGCGGATGGCCATCAGACCGGGCATTTCGGTCTCGGCGATGTTGAGTTCCTTGCGGCCCCAATCGGCCAGGCTCAGGTCGGCGATGTGGTAGTCGCTGAAAGTTTCGGTTTTGGATGCTGCGCCCATGTTCACTCCAGTGGTTAAGTTTCAATCAACACTGTCATGCTGGCGGGCTGGGAAAACCGGGCTCACCGCACACAATCAGTGGGTGAGCGCCGTTGAAAGACGCCAAAGCGTGTCGCTTGGGCGGGCTCCGAGCCTCACGCGACACCTGACCATTGGGCGATCAGGATGCGGGTTGCAACGCTCCTCGGAAGCGGCGCATTATAGGCGAGTCAGCGCCAGTCCAGCGGGTGGCCACAATTCACTGACTGTCTTGTTGTTTTCGCCTGCCCAAGCTTGAAAACCAGGATCAAAGGTCGCCCTGGGCCTTGCTTTGCTGTTGTCACCGCGCCGCTTTTGTAACTATTCAGTAACTATCTGCCAGAATCCCGCCGATCAAGGGTGCAAAATACGCCCAACTTGCGTCACTTCGCCCACCTCTGAAGGATTTCCCTTGAACACCAAGCACCTACCGACTGAATCTGGCGCATTGATTGATGCGCATCTGCTGCACACCATCGGGGTCGATCCGTCACAAGCCTCACCCAGCGACCTGATGCTGGCGGTATCGCAAATGGCTCGCACCCAACTGTCGGAGCGTTGGGTCGAAACCCAGACTGAGGAACGCCAGCACAAGGCGCGCCGCGTGGTGTACCTGTCGATGGAATTCCTGATGGGGCGCACCCTGTCCAACGCACTGGGTGCTTTGGAGTTGACCGACGACGCTGCGCGGGGTGTCAGGCAGCATGCCCAGAAACTCGAGGACATTGCAGATAGGGAACCCGACGCCGCCTTGGGCAACGGGGGTCTGGGACGGCTCGCCGCCTGTTTTCTCGATTCGATGGCCACCCTGGGGCTGCCGTCCTGGGGCTACGGCATCCGTTATGAGTACGGCATGTTCGCCCAGCACATTGCGGGTGGTTCACAACAGGAATACCCTGACCCTTGGCTGCTCGACGGCACACCCTGGGAGTTTCCACGCGCCGACATCACTTATCCGGTGCGGTTTGGTGGCTGGGTAGAGCACGTTGACGGACAGGCGTTCTGGCGCAATTCGGGTGAAGTGGCGGCCAAAGCTTATGACATGGTGGTCCCGGGTCACGGCACCAAAAAGGTCAGCACATTGCGGTTGTGGAAAGCCGTTGCGCCCGCCCACTTTGACCTGGGCGCCTTCAATACCGGTGACTACCACCGCGCAGCCAGCGCCAAAAACGAGTTCGAGAACATTTCCTGGGTGTTGTATCCGAATGACAGCACACCGGCAGGCCGCGAGCTGCGGCTCAAGCAGGAGTATTTTTTTGTTGCTGCGTCGATGCAGGATCTGGTCAAGCGCCACCTGGAAGAACACCCATCGCTAGAGAACCTGGCAGAACACGTCGCCATTCACCTGAACGACACCCACCCCGCCATTGGTGTGGCGGAATTGATGCGTATCCTGTGTGATGAACATGACATGGCCTGGGCCGATGCCTGGACACTGTGCTGCGCCACGTTTTCGTACACCAATCACACACTGATGCCCGAGGCCCTGGAAACCTGGCCAGTCAGCCTGATGCAGCATGTGCTGCCGCGGCATCTGGAGATCATCTTCCGCATCAACAAGGAGTTTCTCGAGTTTGCTGCAATCAAGCGCCCGGGTGACAATCAGTTCCTGTCGCGCCTGTCGCTGATTGATGAGCATGGTGAGCGGCGGGTGCGCATGGCACATTTGTCGATTGTTGGCAGCCACATGGTCAACGGGGTTTCGGCGCTGCACTCGGACTTGCTGGTGGAAACCATCTTTGCCGACTTTGCTTTCCTTTGGCCTGAACGCTTCACCAACATGACCAATGGTGTGACGCCACGGCGCTGGCTGGCACAGGCCAACCCGGGGCTGGCCACACTGCTCGACGATACACTGGGCAAAAGCTGGCGCCTGGATCTCGACCAGCTGCAGCAACTTAAGGGCAAGCAGTCAGACAAGGCGTTTCAACAGGCGTTCATGGCCGTTAAACGCGCCAACAAGGTGCGCCTGGCCAAGCTGATCGCCCAGACCACGGGTATCGCCGTCAGTCCCGACAGCCTGTTTGACGTGCACGTCAAACGTATCCACGAGTACAAACGCCAATTGCTCAATGTGCTGCATGTGGTGTGGCGTTACCAGGCCATCCTGTCCGAGCCCCATGCCCATTGGGTGCCACGCACAGTCATCTTCGCTGGCAAGGCGGCATCGAGTTATGTGATGGCCAAGTCAATCATCCACCTGATCCATGATGTGGGCAACATCATCAATCACGACCCGCGTATTGGCGACAAACTCAAGGTCGTGTTCATCCCGAATTACGGCGTCTCGGTGGCGGAAGTGATCATGCCCGGCGCTGACCTGTCAGAACAGATCTCGACCGCCGGTACCGAAGCGTCGGGCACCGGCAACATGAAACTCGCGCTCAATGGTGCCTTGACCATTGGCACCGATGACGGTGCCAATATCGAAATCCGTCAGAACGTCGGTGATGACAATATTTTCATCTTTGGCCTAAAAACGCCCGAAGTGAAAGCGCTGCGTTACAGCGGTTACCAGCCGATGCGTTATTACGAAAAACTGCCCGCCCTGAAGAGTGTGCTTGACGCCATTGCTGGCGGCGGTTTCTCGCCCGATGAACCCGGGCGTTATCGCCCGCTGGTCGACTCTTTGTTATGGGGTGGTGACCACTACATGCTGCTGGCCGACTTCGAGTCGTACATCGGCACCCAGGCCAGGGTCGATGCGCTATACCGCAAACCATCACAATGGTGCGAACACGCCATCGCCAATGTGGCAGGTATGGGTGTATTCTCATCTGACCGCACAATTGGTGAGTACGCCAAACAAATCTGGCATGTCGCACCGATCAATGGCCGTTAAGGTCACGATTGCCTTTTGTCTTCCAACCTGTTAGGTCGGTCATGCTGCACGCCGCTGAAATTGATTCCGTTCGTCACGCCACCCATGGTGATCCATTTGCCACACTTGGGCCCCATGAGGTCGCACCGGGTCAGCAGTCCATCCGGTGTTTTTTGCCTGGTGCAGAGCGGGTTCTCGTCATGGCAGCCGATGGACAAACCCTGGGTGAATTAACACGAATTCACGAGGACGGGTTTTACGAAGGTGTCGTCGATTTATCGGCCAATAGTGCCTATCGACTGCAAGTGTTGTGGCATGGCGGCCAGCAGGACACCATCGACGACCCCTACCGGTTTCCGCTGGTGCTTGGGGAGATGGATGTCTGGCTGCTCGGTGAAGGTACCCACTTGCGCCCATTTGAGGTGTTGGGCGCTCAGGTCAGCACCATGTTGGGGGTTGCAGGTACCCGCTTTGCCGTCTGGGCACCCAATGCGTCACGAGTCAGCGTCGTGGGAGACTTCAACCTTTGGGACGGGCGCCGGCATCCGATGCGACTGCGTCGCGAGTGTGGCGTCTGGGAGCTGTTTTTGCCCGGGGTGCACAAAGACGCACGTTACAAGTTCGAGTTGCGCAGCCGTCATGGCCAGGTCTTGCCGCAGCACGCCGACCCCTACGCCCTGCAGTGCGAACTTCGCCCGGCCACGGCCAGCATGGTCGGCGAGTTGCCACCCATGCAAGCCGTATCCACGTCGCGCCAACAAGCCAACGCGCTGGGTGCACCCATCAGCATTTATGAGGTCCATCTGGGTTCCTGGCGCCGTGTCGCCGAAGACGGTAACCGCTGGCTTACCTGGGACGAACTGGCCGACACGCTGATTCCCTATGTGCAGGAAATGGCCTTTACCCACATTGAGTTGATGCCGGTAAGCGAGCACCCGTTTGACGGTTCCTGGGGCTATCAGCCCATTGGCCTGTATGCGCCAACCTCGCGCTTCGGAGACCCGAGCGGGTTTGGCCGGTTGGTACAGCGCTGCCATGATGCTGGCATCGGCATGATTCTGGACTGGGTGCCAGCCCACTTTCCAACCGACAGTCATGGACTTGCCAATTTTGACGGGACCCATCTCTATGAGTACGCGGACCCGCGCGAGGGCTTCCACAACGACTGGAACACACTGATTTACAACCTGGGCCGCACCGAAGTGCGTAACTTTCTGGTCGGCAATGCGCTTTACTGGCTTGAACGTTTTGGTGTCGACGGGCTGCGTGTGGATGCGGTGGCTTCGATGCTCTACAAGGACTACAGCCGCCAGGCAGGCGAATGGATTCCAAACGCCTACGGAGGCCGCGAAAACCTTGAGGCCATTGCCTTCCTGAAACGCATGAACGAGGTGGTGGGTGTGGAGCGTGCACAAGCCATTACCCTGGCCGAAGAATCAACGGCCTACCCGGCGGTATCGCGGCCCACCTTCGCCGGTGGTCTGGGCTTCCACTACAAATGGAACATGGGCTGGATGCATGACACCCTGACCTACATGGCGCGTGACCCGATCTACCGTCAGCACCATCAGGGTGAATTGACCTTCAGCATGGTCTACGCATTTAATGAGAACTTTGTCCTGCCGATTTCACACGACGAAGTGGTGCATGGCAAGGGTTCTCTGCTGAACAAAATGCCAGGCGACCGCTGGCAACAGATGGCCAATTTGCGGGTGTTTTTTGGATACATGTTTGGCCACCCGGGCAAGAAACTGCTGTTTATGGGGTGTGAGTTTGCCCAGGAACGCGAATGGAATCACGACCAGAGTCTGGATTGGCATTTACTGGAGCAACCCGCCCATGCGGGCATACAGCGCTTGGTCCGCGACCTCAACCGGGTTTACCGCGCCACACCGGCGCTTTACGAGCAGGATTTTGTGCCGGCCGGGTTCGAGTGGATTGAGCACAATGACACCCAACGCTCAACCCTGAGTTTTGTACGCCGCAGCAGCGATGGCCGATTCATCATCGTAGTTTGTAATTTCACTCCTAGCGTCTGGTACGACTATCGCATCGGTGTGCCTCAGCCGGGAAACTACCGGGAAGTTCTCAACACGGACTCTGATTGTTACGGCGGCAGCAATGTCCGCGCCATCGACGGGCAGGTTGGCGCGGCGGATCTGCCATGGAACGGCCGACCCCACTCGATTTCGATCAACCTGCCGCCTCTGGCCAGCGTCTTCATTGAATGGACGAACTAAGCGCAGCCACACTGCAAACTGGCCAAGCCTGGCCGCTGGGCGCCCATTTTGACGGCCATGGCACCAACTTTGCCGTGTTTTCGGCCAATGCGCAGGCGGTTGATCTGTGCATTTTTGACGGAACCGCCAATCACGAACTTGCGCGCTTGCGACTGCCCGGTCACACCGGTGACGTCTGGCACGGTTATCTGCCCAGCGCTAAACCCGGCACCGTTTACGGCTTGCGGGTGCGTGGCCCGTGGCGACCCGATCGGGGCCACCGGTTTGATGCGTCCAAGCTGCTGCTCGACCCCTACGCGCGCGACATTGTGGGTGAGTTCATCTGGCGACCTGAACATTTCGCCCCGGACCGGCAACACCCACGTCATCTGGAAACCCACGATAACGCCAAGTTGGCGCTCAAAGCCAGAGTCGTGCATGAATCATTCGAGTGGGAAGACGATCAAGCGCCCAACATCCCGTTGGCCGGATCGATCCTCTACGAGTGCCATGTCAAGGGGTTCTCCCAGCGCAATCCGCAGGTGCCACCGGAGATCAGGGGCACATTTGCCGGCATGGGCCACAGCGCATCCATCAGCCACCTCAAATCGCTCGGAGTCACAGCTGTCAATTTGTTGCCGGTGCATTACAGCCTGAGCGAAGAGCGTCTGGTCGGCATGGGACTGAGCAATTATTGGGGCTACAACACCATCGGGTTTTTTTGTGTCAACCCGAGGCTGTGCAGCGGCGTCGGCGGCCTGAGCCCACGCAACGAATTCCGAACCATGGTCCAGGCTCTGCACAAGGCCGGGATTGAGGTGATCCTTGACGTGGTTTATAACCACACGGCCGAGGCGGATCACTCCGGACCCACCATCAGTTTTCGCGGGCTTGACAATGCAAGTTACTACCGGCTGACACCCGGTGACCCCAGTCGCTATGAAAACTACAGCGGTTGTGGCAACACGCTGGATGTGCAACAGCCCAGAGTGCTGCAGTTGGTGATGGACAGTCTGCGCTATTGGGTCAGCGATATGCACGTGGACGGTTTCCGGTTTGATCTGGCGACCGTGCTTGGCCGCACCGACACCGGTTTTTCCCAGCAGGCCGCGTTTTTTGCAGCGGTGGCGCAAGACCCGGTGTTGTGCCGCGTCAAGATGATTGCCGAGCCTTGGGATATTGGTCCGGGTGGTTATCAGGTGGGGCAGTTCCCGCGCGGCTGGCTCGAATGGAACGACAAGTTCCGCGACAGCGTGCGCCGATTCTGGGTGCAAAGCGCGGCGTCGCCCCAGTCCGCCGCAGTTGGCGGTACCCGGGGCGACTTCGCCATGCGCCTGTGTGGCTCGTCCGATCTGTACCAGTCGCGTCGACGTGCACCGGCCGAGTCCCTCAACTACGTCATATCCCACGATGGCTTCACTCTGCGTGACCTGTTAAGTTACAACCAGCGCCGCAATCTGGCCAACGGGGAAGAAAACCGTGATGGCCAGGGCAACAGCCTGAACTTCAATTGTGGCTTCGAAGGCCCGAGCGAAGTGCCCACGGTCAACCGCATGCGTAGCCGTCTGCAACGTACCTTGCTGACCACACTGTTGTTGGCCCAGGGCACACCTATGCTGTGTGCAGGTGATGAAATGGGGCACACCCAGGGCGGCAACAACAACCCCTATTGCCAGGATGGACCGATCACCTGGCTCAACTGGGAGTCACAAGACGCGGATTTACTGGCATTCACGCAGTACCTGATCTCGCTGCGGCATCAGTTGAACCCCTTTGCCAACCAGTGGTACAGCGGCGTGGCGGATGCAGAAGGAAACTACGACCTTTCCTGGTGGAACGCCGATGGCAGTGCCTTGCAGGGGGATGTCTGGCACCATCCTGCCCATCGCAGCCTGGCGTGCCTGATAGGCAAACCGGGTCGTTCCAAATCACCCTTGCTGTTGCTGATCAACAGTGGTGTCAGCCCGGTTACTTTTTCACTGCCACGCGGCGAGTGGCAGGCACTGCTTGATACCAGCCACCCGCGCGGACTTGCCGTGTGGCGCGCCGCTGGCTCCACACCGGTGCCGGTTGTGGCACACAGCATCCTGCTGCTGCAGCAAGCCACCACACGCCAGTTCCAAAGATAGCCCAGTTCAGTGCTGGCGATCACTCTCGCGTGCCAGCTGTGCCAATTTTTTGCTGATGGACGGGTCAAACCAGTCCCAGCTGAACCGCCAGGTCCAGCACCCCATGGTACCTGGTGTGTTCATACGATGTGTGCCATCGAGCCCCAACGCATCCTGCAACTGGCACAGCGCAATACTGGCCACTGACCGATTGATGGCCTCCAGCATGGCCCAATGCACATTTTCTGGCCCGGCATTAAGATAACGGCCAGCAAATTGGCGCTCATGCTCACTGCAATTAGCCCACCAGCCTCGCACCGTGTCATTGTCGTGGGTGCCTGTGTAGACGACAGTTCCGGGTTCATAGCTGGCTGGTAGAAACACATGGTTTTCGTCACCAGAAAAACCGAACTGCAGTATTTTCATACCCGGAAAACCCAGACGCAGACGCAGCGCCGTCACCTCTGATGTGATGATGCCCAAGTCTTCCGCAATGATGGGCAACTCGCCTAAAGCGCCGGCCAAAGCAACAAACAGATCGTCGGCCGGGCCAGGTTGCCAACGGCCGTGTATGGCCGTCGGTTCATCTGCAGGGATTTCCCAATAGTCAACAAAGCCACGGAAGTGGTCAATTCTGACAATATCCGCCAGACTCAACTGGCGGCGCATTCGCGCAATCCACCAGCGGTACGCATCACCCTTCATGGCCGACCAGTTGTAGAGCGGGTTACCCCAGCGCTGACCCGTTTCAGAAAAGAAGTCAGGCGGCACACCCGCAATCACCGACGGGGAGCCATCCGCGTCGAGCATGTAAAGGTCGGGCCTGGCCCAACAATCCGCACTGTGGTGGGCAATAAAAATTGGCAAATCACCTACCGTGAGTACATGACGATCCCGCGCATACGCCCGTAGCGCCTGCCATTGGACATCGAACTGCCACTGGACAAAACCCCAAAATGCGATCTCGTGCGCGAACTCGGTACGCGCCTGTGCCATAGCGTCGGCTTCGCGCCTGGCCAATGGGGCTGGCCAGGCAGGCCAGACCGCCCCTGCAAAGCGGGTGTCGAGCGCCATGAACAGCGCATAGTCATCAAGCCAGGATTGTTGCGAAAGCACCCACTCATGCAGTTCGTCTTGATCGGCCCGCTTGGCACGTTTCTCAAAACCGGAAAACGCCTCACGAAGCTTCTTCATTCGCCATTCATTGACAAGGTGGTAATCCACCTTGAGCGGATCAAAGCTGGCGTGCAGGCTACGACTGCTCAACCAGCCACGCTCACGCAGCGGTTCAAAAGCAACCAAGGTAGGATTTCCGGCAAATGCTGAACTCCCCA
Organism: Rhodoferax sp.; assembly: GCA_018061265.1. Taxonomy (GTDB): domain Bacteria; phylum Pseudomonadota; class Gammaproteobacteria; order Burkholderiales; family Burkholderiaceae_C; genus Rhodoferax. Next base: position 34,342 of record JAGOUM010000009.1, read on the forward strand.
TGTACGGCGAATACCCCGGTCCAACCGGTCCCAGCGGCAAAGTTTGCCAGAGTGTTTGCCCCGCCGATTGAAGCCAGTCAACAAACCGGTAGGCATCCGGCCCAAAATCGCCAGAACCGTGTGGGCCAGGCAATGATGTCGGGTGCAGCAACACCCCGGCGCGACGCTGCTTTAACAAGGTGTGGGTCATGTCGTGGGATGCCTTCTCAGCCGGAATGCAGGACTCAAGTTCATACCAACCCTTGCTGGCCCGGGCAGACCTGGCGATAAAGTTCGACATAACGCGCTGCGGCGTTGGCCCAACCCAAGGGCTGGCGCATCGCTCTGGCCCGCACCGCGCGCCATTCGGACTTGCGTGCATACAGGGCAAACACCCGCCGCACTGCACGCAACAGACTGGGTGTCTCAAAATGATGGAAAACAAACCCGTTGGCGGTTTCACCCGCCAGATCTTCCAGAGTGCAATCAACCACCGTATCGGCCAGACCGCCGACATAATGAACCAACGGCAGGCTGCCGTAGCGCAAACCATACATCTGGGTCAGACCACAAGGCTCAAAACGGGACGGTACCAAAGTCACGTCGGTCGCAGCAAAAATGCGATGGGCATACGACTCGTCGTACCCGATGTGAACCGAGACCGACTGCGGATGCGCCGCGGCGCGCTCCCGAAACGCCGCCTCTAGCGCAGCGTCTCCGGCACCTAACAGGACCAGTTGCCCACCTTGGGCCAGCAAGGCATCCAATGCCGCCAGCACCAGATGTAACCCCTTCTGTTCGGTCAGCCGACTGACCACACCAAACAAGGGCAAGTCGGACTGCACAGTCAGCCCGAGTTCTTGCTGCAACACGGTTTTACAACGCGCTTTGCCTGCCGTTTTGTCGGCATCAAAACCATAGGCAATTGCCGGATCGGTTGCCGGATTCCACACATCCTCATCAATGCCGTTGAGTACACCTGTAAGATCGTGTGACCTTGACCTCAACAGTCCATCCAGGCCACAGCCTTGCTCGGCGGTTTGAATCTCCCGGGCATAGGTCGGGCTGACCGTGGTAATGTGATCCGCATAAAAGAGGCCGGCTTTCATGAAAGACAGCTGACCATGAAACTCCAACCCATCAACCGAAAAAGCCGACGCTGGCAAACCCAGCTCAAAAAAGTGCCGCGGTGCAAACAAGCCCTGATAGGCCAGGTTGTGCACGGTATAAACACTGGCCACATACAACTGCTGCGCCGAGGTGAATGCCATATAGGCACTGGTCAGGGCCGCGTGCCAGTCGTGGCTGTGCACCACCTCCGGCTGCCATTGATGGTCCAGTCCGTTGGCAAGCCTGGCACCTACCCACCCCAGCAAGGCAAAGCGACGGTAATTGTCCGCATAAGGTTTGCGCTGCGCGTCTTCATAAGGGGAGCCATGGCGCCAGTACAGCGCTGGCGCGTCAATCACGTAGGCCATCACCCCCAGACTTTCCAGCCAGCCCTGTCGCACCGTAACCCGTTCACCCCAGGGGGCATGCAAATCTGACAATACGCTGCTGTTTTTCAAGTCAGCCATGATGGCGGAGAAACCTGGCAACAAGACCCGTGCATCACAACCCGCCCGCTGCAAAGCTGCGGGCAGTGCACCGGCAATATCGGCCAGCCCTCCGGTTTTGAGAAGTGGAAAAATTTCCGCGCTGACCTGCAGTACTTTCATGAGCTTTCCGTTTGTCGGTTACTGCAACTTGGCCAGCATGTCGCGCGTGATCAGCACCACACCGCCCTCTGTGCGTTCAAAGCGCTCGGCGTCCAGCACCGGGTCTTCTCCAACGACCAGCCCCTCAGGCACCACACAGCCACGGTCAACCACCACGCGGGACAATCGACAATGCCGGTTGATGGTGACATCTGGCAACAAGACGGCCTGCTCAATGCGGCAGAACGAGTGCACCCGCACCTCCGAAAACAAGACCGAATGCGCGACATAGGAGCCTGAGACGATACATCCACCCGACACCAGCGTATTCACCGCCACCCCATTCTGGCCGATGGTGTCGGGTACAAATTTGGCGGGCGGCAACTGGCGTTGGTAGGTCCAGATCGGCCATTCGGTATCGTAAATATCCAGTTCAGGCACTGTGGACGCCAAATCCAGGTTGGCCGACCAAAAAGCGTCGATCGTGCCAACGTCGCGCCAGTAAGGTTCGGCCTCAGGGATGCGCGAAACACACGATAGTCCAAATGGATGCGCCAGCGCCCGCCCTTCGGACACCGCCCGCGGAATCACGTTTTTGCCAAAATCGTGTTCCGAGTCCGGGTTGGCCAGATCTTCCTCAAGCAGTTGATAAAGGTAATCTGCATTAAAGACATAAATTCCCATGCTTGCGAGTGATACCGCGTCGTTGCCCGGCATGGCGGGCGGATTGGCAGGTTTTTCCACAAACGCCGTGATGTTGCGCTCGTCGTCAATGGCCATCACCCCAAAGGCGCTTGCCTCGGCACGCGGCACCTCAATACACCCCACGGTGCAACCGGCGCCATGTACGGCGTGGTCCTTGAGCATGATGGAATAGTCCATCTTGTAAATATGGTCTCCGGCCAGAATGACGATGTACTCGGGGTTGCTGGACTGAATGATGTCCATGTTCTGGAATATGGCGTCAGCCGTGCCGCGGTACCAGTGCTCTTCGCCTGCGCGCTGCTGCGCGGGCAAGAGATCCACCATTTCATTGAGTTCAGCACGCAGGAAACTCCAGCCGCGCTGCAGGTGGCGCATCAGCGAATGTGATTTGTATTGCGTCACCACGGCCATGCGTCGGATACCGGAGTTCAGGCAGTTGGACAGGGCAAAGTCGATGATCCGGAACTTGCCGCCAAAATAGACCGCCGGCTTGGCTCGGGTGTCGGTCAACTGCTTGAGGCGACTGCCACGACCGCCCGCAAGCACCAGAGCCACAGTATGGCGAACCAGTTGGTGAGTGGTGGGTGTTTTTTCGATAACGTGCATGGTAAGTCTCCTCTATTGGCCACAATGAATATTTGAGTGGGTAACCCGAATCACACCGAACGGTTGCTGTGTGTTCAAGTGGCAACACTGGGTCCGTTCATGCCGGTGCGACGGGCGATTCCTGCCACCTGATCCGCCAATGCAGCCAGGTCAGCCAGTGCAGTTTGTACGGGAAAGTCCTGTCGCGCCGCATCGGCCTCGTAAGATTCCAGGTACAGGCGCAAAGTGGCGCCTTCAGTCCCGGTGCCTGAAAGGCGAAAAATCACCCGGGCACCGTCATCAAAAATCAGCCGCACGCCTTGCGCTTTGGACACTGATCCGTCCACAGGATCGGTGTAGGCAAAATCGTCTGCCAGCGTGACACACCGCGAGCCAAACCGCTTGCCAACCAAATCGGGCAACGCAGCACGCAAGTCCGCCATCAAACCATTGGCCGCATCCACGGCCACCCCTTCATAATCATGCCGCGTGTAGTAGTTGCGGCCAAAGGTGCGCCAGTGCTCACGCACCAGCGACTCAACCGAGCGACCCGTGGCCCCCTGCAGATTGAGCCAGAACAGGATGGCCCACAGACCATCTTTTTCGCGGACATGGCTGGAGCCGGTGCCATAGCTCTCTTCGCCACACAGCGTCACGCGCCCGGCGTCGAGCAGGTTGCCAAAAAACTTCCAGCCGGTGGGTGTTTCAAAACACGCCAAGTCAAGGGCCTTGGCCACACGGTCCACGGCAGCCGACGTTGGCATGGAGCGCGCCACACCCAGCAGGCCGGCCTTGTAGCCTGGGATCAATTTGGCATGCGCCGTCATCAGCGCCAGGCTGTCGGAGGGCGTCACCACAAAATTGCGTCCCACCACCATGTTGCGGTCGGCGTCACCGTCCATCGCCGCACCAAAGTCGGGCGCATCGGCGCGCGCCATGTGGCTGATCAGGTCATCGGCGTTGACCGGATTGGGGTCAGGATGCAGCCCGCCAAAATCGGGCAGCGGGACCGCGTTGACAACTGTGCCCGCCGGCGCACCCAACTCACCCTCAAGGATCGCCTTGGCATAGGGACCGCCCACGGCGTTCATGGCGTCCACCCGCATGGTGAATCCACGCGCAAACATGCCACGCAACATTTCAAAATCAAACAACTCACGCATCAGTGCGGCGTAGTCTGCCACTGGATCGATGACCTCCACCTGCATCGCCTCGACTTGCTGCACACCCAATGTGTCGATGGCCAGATCCGGTGCATCGCTGATACGCAGCTCTGCCACCGTCTGGGTACGTGTATAGACCGCTTCGGTCAAAGTCTCGGTCGCAGGCCCACCGTTACTGGCGTTGTACTTGATGCCAAAGTCACCGTCTATGCCACCCGGGTTATGGCTGGCCGACAGCACAATACCGCCAAACGCCTGGCGCGCCCGAATCACCGCGCTCACTGCCGGAGTCGACAAAATGCCACCCTGCCCCAACAACACCCGCGCCACCCCATTGGCCGCAGCGAGTTTCAGAATGGTTTGCACCGCAACCCGGTTGTGATAACGCCCGTCCCCACCAAGAACCAGTGTCTTGCCGAAGAGACCCTGCCCCCCAGGCTCTGAAGCATTGAGTACGTCGAACAATGACTGGACAAAGTTCTCAAGGTAGTTGGCTTGCACAAAAGTGCTGACTTTTTTTCGCAACCCTGAGGTTCCTGGGCGTTGTCCGGTAAAGGCTTGGGTGGGAATTGTCTGAATGGCCATGATGGAAGAGGGAATGAGGCAGCAACGCAATTGAATTTAGCACCAATCAAGCACCAAGAACCGTTAACCTGACCCATTAAAATGCTTGGATGCCGCATTATTGACCTAGCTCAATAAAACCCGGTCCACCCATACCTGCATTTCGACCGCACTGCGCTTGTGCCCACCCCTCGACCTGAAACGCCCCTCGTGACCTACGCTTTCGAAACCCGCCGCCGCCGCACCTTTGCGATCATTTCCCACCCCGACGCGGGCAAGACCACACTCACTGAAAAGCTGTTGCTGTTCTCAGGTGCCATCCAGATCGCCGGGTCCGTCAAAGCGCGTAAAGCCACCCGCCACGCCACCAGCGACTGGATGGAGATCGAAAAGCAGCGCGGTATCTCGGTGGCATCCAGCGTGATGCAGATGGTCTACCGCGACCACGTCATCAACCTGCTCGACACCCCCGGGCACAAAGACTTTTCCGAAGACACCTACCGCGTGCTCACCGCGGTTGATTCAGCGCTGATGGTGATTGACGCGGCCAACGGTGTTGAGTCGCAAACCCGCCGCCTGATCGAAGTCTGCCGCCAGCGCGACACCCCCATCATCACCTTTGTCAACAAGATGGACCGTGAGGTGCGTGACCCGCTCGACATCCTCGACGAAGTGGAGCGCGAACTGGGGATGCCCTGCGTGCCCATGACCTGGCCAGTCGGTCAAGGCAAGACCTTTGGCGGCATCATCAACCTGCGCACCCGCGCCATGACGGTGTTCGAGTCGGGTAGCGAACGCCGTCCGCAGGACTTTGAGTCGATCCCCGTCACTGACACCGATGCCCTGACAAAACGCTTTGGTTTCGAAATTGACGCCGCCTTTGAAAGCATGGAACTGGCTACCGGTGCCTCTCCCACATTCGATGCCGAAGCCTTTCTGGCCGGCAAACAAACTCCGGTGTTTTTTGGCTCGGGTGTCAACAACTTTGGTGTCATGGAAGTGCTGGACGCGCTGATTGACCTGGCCCCGTCGCCGGGTGCGCGCACCAGTTCCTTCATCGTCAACAAACAACCGGTCATCAAACAGGTGCAGCCCGAGGACGAGCCTTTCAGCGGCGTGGTGTTCAAGGTCCAGGCCAACATGGACGCCAACCACCGCGACCGCATCGCCTTTGTGCGCATGGCCAGCGGTAAATACACCCCGGGCATGAAGCTCAAAGTCATGCGCACCGCCAAAGAGTTGCGCCCAACCAGTGTGGTCACCTTCATGAGCCAGCGCCGCGAGGCCGTCGAAGAAGCCTACGCCGGCGACATTGTGGGCTTTACCACCCACGGCGGGGTGCAATTGGGCGACACCATCACCGACGGTTCGGTCAACCTGCTGTTTACCGGCCTGCCGTTCTTTGCCCCTGAGATGTTCATGACCGTGGTGCTGAAAAACCCGCTGCGTACCAAACAGTTGCAACAAGGCCTGGCGCAGCTCGGCGAAGAAGGTGCGATTCAGGTGTTTCGCCCTGAAATGGGTGGCAACATGCTGCTCGGCGCCGTGGGCCAATTGCAGTTTGAAGTGGTGCAGCACCGCCTCAAAGGCGAATACGACGCTGACATCCGTCTGGAAAGCAGCCAGTACACCGGCGCACGCTGGATCACTGCCGACACGCCACAAGAACTCAAAGACTTTGTGCACGCCTACCCGCAGCGCATGGCGCGCGACGCCGCTGACACCCTGGCCTACCTGTGCACCAGCCCGTATGACGTGCGGCTGGCGCAAGAGCGTTTTCCCAAAATTCACTTCCACCCACTGCGCGAACATGCCGGGCTGGCCCTGCAGAGCGCTGGCTAAGCGGGTGCTTGCCCAACAGCCACTCCAGCCCCAGCTGCCTTCGCGGGTGCGTCAACCTGTGCGCACGTTCTCGACCCCTGGCACCTTGAATGGTTGAAAAAAACAACTGGATTCAGGTGCTGCGGGGCATTGCAGCACTGATGGTCGTTTTTTTTCATTTAGGCGACTATTGGGCTCTGGTTCCTGAGCTTCAGTTCACAAAGATGCTGACACGCTGGGGTTTTGCCGGTGTCGACATATTTTTTGTTCTCAGTGGCTACGTGGTCTACCAGTCCGCCGACAAGTCGCAGTTTGGCGCACGCCATTTTCTGATCCGCCGGGCCATGCGCATCTATCTGGGCTATTGGCCGGTATTGCTCACACTGGTTTTGTTGGGTTTGTTTGGCCTGACTTACCCATCTGAACACAAAAACGTTTCCAGCATCTTGCTGCTGGAGCCTTTTATGTGGAACAACTGGTTGCCAACGGCATGGTCATTGACCTATGAGCTGTATTTCTATCTCTGGGTTGCGATCATCTGCGCGTTCAAGTGGGTATCACGAAGCATCACACTGCCGATCTTTTTTCTGGCGGTCCTGCTGTGGAACAGCCTGTTCCTCCTGGTTTACCCTGCAGAAGTTTATTCAGGCAGTCAGGCTCTGCGTTTTCCGATCACTGGTTTGGGGCTTGAATTTCTGGCCGGCGCAGCAATAGCCCACTTCGACAAACGTTACCTTTGGGTGAATCGGCTACCCGTTGCCACATTGGCGCTCGGGCTGGTACTGACGGTTGCGGGATTCACCTTGGGCACCTCGTCGGCACAATTCGACACCATCGATATTCTTCGGTCCGCCAGTTATGGCGTGGCTGCTGTTGGCGCCCTGCTGCTTGTGTTGGGGTTGTCCAGATGCCCGCCCACAGCACCCAAATTCATGGCCAGCATTGGCGATGCATCCTACAGCCTGTACCTGATTCATCCGGTTCTCTTATGGATGATGGCCGCCTTTCAGTTCCGACACATCGCGCCGGGTGGCAACACGCAGCTGATCTTTTTTTTGCTGATGCCTGTGGTGATTGTTGTGGCCTCTCTGGTGTGGTTTCGTTGGGTTGAGCAACCGCTGTTTCAGGCCGTCGCCAACGATAATCTCGGCCAGCGCTTGCTGCACAGGTGCAAAAACTATTTCGCAAGCTGAGTCCAGGCGATTTTTCCGACCCTGTGGACGTGACCCAGAACTGCAAACCCGTAAATTCAATTCTTCATGAAACCATTGGCGCAATGGCCGCTGGCGCAGCGGCAAAACATCATTGGTGTGTTCACTGACATCGATGACACGCTGACAACCCACCAGGCCATCACCGCGGATGCCTTGCAGGCCTTGCGCGACCTGAAGGCGGCCGGGCTGGCGGTGATTCCGATCACCGGGCGACCCGTAGGCTGGTGTGAGCCGCACGCGCTGGGTGATAAGGCGCAGGGCATTCCAGCTTGGTCGGTGGATGCGATAGTGGCTGAGAACGGTGGCGTGGCGTTTGTGCCAGAGAATATTGGTGAAATTGGCTTCCAGCCCATACAGGAAAACAGTAGACAGCTACTAAAGATATACCATTCTGATGCCACTACACGTGCCGCGAACTATGTCCGTATGCAGCAGGTGGCGCAGATCATCGTGCAGCAAGTACCAGGCAGCACACTCTCCACCGACCACGACGGGCGCGAAACCGACATTGCCATTGACTACAACGAGCTTGTGCTGCTGCCGCCTGACAAGGTGAAGCAGGTGGTGGCACTGTTTCAGGCACATGGTATGCATGCCACGGTCAGCAGCATTCACATCAACGGCTGGTTTGGCGAGCACAACAAGCTGGAGGCGGCACGCTGGATGACACGTATCCTGTTTGGCCGCACGCTGGACGACGAGATCGACCGCTGGGTGTACGTGGGTGACTCCACCAACGACCAGTTGATGTTTGAGCATTTCCCACACAGCGTGGGTGTGGCCAATATCAGCCGGTTTGCCGGGCAGTTGCAACACCTGCCGCGTTACCTTACACCCAGCGAACGGGGTGCCGGCTTTGCTGAAGTGGCGCAAGCAATCCTGCAATCACGCGGCGTGTGAATTCGTTAAGCCGATCACTGGGGGATCATGCTGCTGGTTCGGTACGCGGACTGGCGGCGGTGTTTGGCTCCACGCTGTTTCAGCTCTCGGGCATCTTCATGCTCAGCCCGTTGCTGCTTTTGATGCTCAAAAGGGCCGGTGTTTCCTCCAGCGTGGCCGGGCTGTTTGCCGCCACCACTTGGCTGGGCATCTTTGTGATGACCCCTTTTGCCTCACAGCTGACACAAAAAATTGGCCGTCGCCAGACGATGTGGCTGGCCTCCACCATGCCGATAATTGCTGCGGCAGGGTTCATGCTGACCGATGTCTTGTGGGTCTGGTTTGTGCTGGAACTGCTGGCGGGCATCACCGGTGGCCTGCGCTGGGTGTTGGCCGAGGCGTTTATTGCCGAGTTCGCGCCACCCGGGCAAACCGGGCGTTACATCGGCACCTACGCCACCATGGTGGGGCTGACCTTTGTGATTGGTCCAAGCCTGCTGGCCTGGGTTGGCACTGACGGCACGATGGCGCTATGGCTGGTGATTGCTCTGCTGAGTGTAGGGTTGGCCTGGACAGCACTGATCCCCAGACTGCCACCAGCGCACGACCAGCACAGCGCCCATGTTGGACTGCAGGGTCTATGGCAAGCGGTACGGGCGCATCCGGTGATCATGCTCGCCGGTTTTATTGGTGGTTTTTTTGAGCTGGGCCTGGCCTCCACTTTGCCACTTTACGGGCTGACTCTGGGTTTGAGCGCCAGTGCCAGCGCGCTGCTGGTGGCCACCAGTGGCGCGGGTGGCACCCTGGTGGCGCTGCCCTCGGGCATGCTGGCCGACCGCTTTGCCTCACCGATTCAAGGGCGTCGCAGCCTGATGCGTGCGTTTACCCTGCTGATCTTGCTGTCGGCGTGCGCCAGCCCCTGGGCAATGACCGCGACCTGGCTGGTCTGGCCAATGGTCGCCGTCTGGGGCGCCGCCGGTGGTGCGCTGTACACGCTGGCGATGATTGACATTGGCGCACGTGAGAAAGGCATCACCCTGGTCAACAGCACGGCGGTGCTGGTACTCACCTACACACTGGGTGGGCTGGTGGCCTCGGCCAGTTCTGGTGCGCTGATAGATCTGTCTCCCACCTTTGGATTTCCAGTTCTGGTGCTGGGCGTGGCTGGCTTGGGGCTGCTGGCATTGATGTGGCAGCGCCGTCGAACCTGAAAACAACGTTACAGTGCTTGCCGATCCGACCTGGTTCCATTTCTATTGCAAAGCCCGACCCCGATGTTTTTTGCCACCGACCTCGACACCGTCACCCACGGCATTCAGCTGGCCGTGGCACCTGTCTTTCTTCTGACTGCCGTGGCCGGCATGATTGGGTCGGTGGCCGGTCGACTGGCACGTATCATTGACCGCGCCCGTGTGCTTGAAGACCGTATTGACGCCGCGCCAGCCAGCGATCCGATGTTGTATGCGTTCAAAGAGCTCAAGCAGTTGCGCCAGCGCGGCGCACTGGTCAATTTCTGCATCGCGCTGCTGACCTTTTGCGCCATCATGATTGGTTTGACCATCGTCACGCTGTTCTTGAGCGAGACCACCCAAGTCGAGATGTTTCGCCTCGCCACCGTGCTGTTTCTGGCCGGCGTGAGTTTTTTTCTGTTGGCGCTGCTATGCTTTCTTGCCGAGACCCTGATTGCGACCCGCATGCTTAAGTTTGGACGCAACATCAGACCATCCAACAACCAGACGTAGACCACGCCCGCGACCCATGCCCCACACCAACCCACTCAAATCCCAACTGGCCATCCACCGCATCTGGAGCCAGCTCAGCACCAGCAGCCGTGACAGGTTGCTGCCACAGTTCACCACGGAAGCCATTGCTGCAGGCACGGTGATGCTTGGGCAAGGTGAGCTGCCAAACAAACTGGGCTGGATCCTCAGTGGCGAAGTCCAGCTCAGCGATCCGGACCTGCAACTCTCGCTCAAGCTTGGCCCCGGCGACCTGTTTGGCTATGGCGTCACACCTGCACAGCAGTTACCCACCTGGCAGGCGTTGGCCGCTGGTGACTGCCAGATCGCCTGGCTGCCGCCTGAAGCTTTGCTTGCTGTGTGCGAAAAAACACACGCCTTGTGCTACTTTTTCCCCAGCGCCCAGGCACCTGTTGCTGATGGTGCCAGCGCCAGTCCGGCAAGTGCCGACACCGCTGCGCTAAACCTGCTGAGCACACCCATCCGTTCGCTGATCAAACGCCCACCCATCACTCTGTCGCCTCAAACCACCGTACAGGCAGCCGCCTCGCTGATGCGCGAACTGGGTGTGTCCTCGGTATTGCTGGTAGAAGACGGCAAGCTTGATGGCCTGATCACCGACCGCGACCTGCGCAGCCGGGTGGTGGCCGACGGGCTGGACATCGGCCGCCCCGTGTCCGACATTGCCACCCGCGCGCCCATGACCGTGCAGGCCAACAGTCCTGCCTTTGAGGCCCTGCTGCTGATGGCGCGTCACCATATTCACCATATGCCGGTACTGGACGGCACCGCGCTGGCCGGCATGATCACCACCACCGATCTGACTGAACAACACAGCAGTTCGGCGGTGTACCTTGCCAGCGACATTTACAAACAAAACACCCTTGATGGCCTGATGGCCATCAGCACCCGTGTCAAGTCCTTGCAGCAAAACCTGGCTGCCGCCAATGCCAGCGCTTACAGCACCGGCCACATCGTCACCGCCATCACTGATGCACTCACCGTGCGTCTGATCCAGATGGCCGAAGCCCAGCTTGGCCCGGCACCGGTGGATTACCTGTGGGTGGCAGCGGGCAGCCAGGCCCGCAACGAACAAACCGCCAAGTCTGATCAGGACAATTGCCTGATCCTGGACGACCGCTTCGACCCGGCGGCGCATGGCGAGTATTTCAAGGCGTTTGCCAAATTTGTCTGTGACGGTCTGGCCGCCTGCGGCTACGTGCATTGCCCAGGCGACATGATGGCCATGACTGATACCTGGCGCCAGCCACGCAAAGTGTGGGCCGACTATTTCCGCAAATGGGTGGAGCAGCCCAAACCCAAATCGCTGATGCTGACCTGCGTGTTTTTTGACCTGCGCGGCATCCATGGCAACACCAGACTGCTCGACACCCTACACCGCGATGTGCTCAACCACACTCAGGGCAATAGCCTGTTTTTGGCGCACATGGTGGGCAATGCGCTGAAACACCGCCCGCCTTTGGGCATGTTTGGCTCGATTTCCTTGACCAAAGGTGGCGACCACCCCAATACCATCGACCTCAAACACAGCGGCATCGTGCCCATTGTGGATTTGGCCCGGGTTTATGCGCTGGCGGCCGGTGTGTCGGTGGCCAATACCCACGACCGGCTGGAGGTGTCGTCGCAGGCGGGTGAAGTCAGTGCCCAAAGCGCCCGCGACCTGCGCCATGCGCTGGAGTTTCTGGGCAAGTTGCGCATTGCCCACCAGGCCCGCCAGACCCATGCCGGTCAAACGCCTGACAATTTTCTGGCGCTCGAAGAACTCAGTAACTTTGAACGCAGCCACCTCAAGGATGCTTTTGGCGTGGTGCAGACCTTGCAGGGTGTGTTGGGGCAGCGATACTCGGGCGGGCGGTTTTAGAAATAAGGGTTTACCCTAGATCCAAAATTACATTTGTTACAACATAATTCGCCTGCACTTCATTTTTCAGCGATCTGAAGAGCATACGAGTTCGGAGCCCTTCGGGGCTCCTTTTTTTTGCTACCAGGTTTACGCCGCGGCGAGATGTTTTCTCACTCGCCGCATCAGCAGGTCATCAAAGGTATAAAAACCCTTGTCGTAATTTTGCAGTTCACTCAGGGCAAATGCAGCGCCGGTACCAAAGGCTTCGCGACGGATGGACTCATGAATGAGACGCACGGTCTGATGCGGAAAACCGAAAATCACCTCATGATGCCCAACGATGCCGCCAAGGCGCATCGAAATGATCTTTTCGTCGTCAACCAAAAGGCTTTGCGCAATTTTTTTTGCCGTACCCGAGACCTCGGGCTTCTCGCGGAAGTGTTGCTCAAGTATCTCCACATCGGCAAACGGTGCGATCTCACGCAACAATTTGGCCGCCATGATCAAAAAGTTGATGCCCACCGTGATGTTGGGCGAACACAGCACCCGAGCGTAGGCACCAAGGGCACGAATGCCGTCAAGTTGCTTCTCGTCATAGGACGATATGGCGGTCACCAACATCAGCCCCAGACGTTTGACGTGGTCACCATACACCGCCACCGACGTGGCATTGGAGAAATCAACCAGGGCATCCACCGGGTGGGCGTCAATCCAGTCGCCAAAACTGGCTGGGTGCAGCGCAATCACCGGCACGTCGCGTCCACCCAGACCCACCACCTGCGGCATGCCCGTGCGTGTGGCAATCCATTCCAGCTGATACCGCGGGTCTTGCTGAAGTATCGAGGCCACAGCGCTGCCCGCCTTGCCATACCCTATCATGCCAATTTTCATGTTGGCGTCTCCTCATTCAAATGTGACCCTTTTCACCCAGGTTGACCGAAGTCAGTCACAATATAACAAATACATTTGTATAAATATATAGTTTGTCATGTTTAACCCGAACATAAATAGGCCATAACATGCGCCCCCACCCCCATGTGACCACGGCGTTCATGAACGAGCTCAAGGACAGCCATTTGTGGCAGGGCCGTGCCATCTTCATCGGGTTTGCGGCACTTTCCGGGCTGACCGTGGTGGGTTTTACCTGGCTGGCAGAGCATGCGCTGCTGCTGTTTTTTTCGCTACAGCAACAGGCGGCTTGGGCACCATTGGTCTGGACGCCATTGATGACCGCGGCCATTGTGTGGGTCACACGGCGCTATTTTTCTGGCGCGGCAGGTTCGGGTATTCCACAGGTGATGGCCGCACAACATGACAGCGTGACCACCCAAACCCGCGCGCTGTTTGTGTCATTCAAACTCAGTTTGGCTAAAGTAGCCCTGACCACTTCAGGTTTGCTTGCAGGTTTGTCGCTGGGACGAGAAGGCCCTTCGGTGCAAATCGCCGCAGGCGTCATGCACAGTGCCCGCCGCTGGTTGCCCAAAAGATCTCAAATCAGCGATCACAGTCTGCTCACTGCCGGTGGTGCCGCAGGTATTGCAGCGGCGTTCAATACACCGCTGGGCGGCATCATGTTTGCCATTGAGGAGCTCAGTCGCAAGCCAGAGCAGCGCAACCACAGCCTGACCGTCGCAGCGATTGTTCTAGCCGGCCTGATGGGGGTATCTGTCTATGGAAACAACAGCCATTTCGGGGTGATTCACGTGGAGGACTTTGGCTGGCACGCGCTTTTCCCGGCGCTGTTGGTGGCACTGAGCTGTGGCGTACTGGGTGGGCTTTTTTCGCGCCTTCTGGTGGTCTCGCTGGCCGGCCAATCCAATGACTGGTTCAGTCGGCAGCGGCGCGCACACCCAGTCCGTTTTGCTGCCGGCTGTGGACTGGCGGTGGCGGTGATTGGGGTCGTCACACTGGGCGCCACCTTTGGCAGCGGCTACACCCACACCAAGGCCGCACTCGACAACACCGGCGACACCTCGGGTTTGTATGTGTTGCTGAAATTTGTTGCCACCTGGCTGACCACCTGGGCGGGTGTGCCGGCGGGCATCTTCGCACCGTCGCTGGCGATCGGAGGTGCCTTGGGCGGCGATATCGCGCAGTTGACCGGTTATGTCAACGCCCCAACACTCATCGCGCTTGGTATGGCGGCTTTTCTGGCGGCGGTCACGCAAGCACCCCTCACTGCATTCATCATCGTGATGGAAATGGTCGATGGCCATGCCCTGGTGCTCAGCCTGATGACCAGCGCCTTGCTGGCCAGCGGCGTCTCGCGACTGATCAGTGCCCCCCTTTACAGCACACTGGCCGACCTGCAGTTACACCGCCTGCCCAAATCCTGACACCCCGTCGCACCATCACGGTGCAAAAAAACGTATCATTGTTGCCTGATTCCGTGGAAGCTGACATGCCTGGCAACACCCTCCCCTTCAATACACCCATTGACAGCACACAGGTATTGCGCCGCTTTCGGGTGGTCTTCAACGCCATTCGCACGCACTTCCGCCAGGTCGAAAAGGCTTCGGGCCTGGGCGGTGCCCAGGTCTGGGCACTGAGCCTGATCAGCATCCACCCAGGCATGGGCGTGGGTGACATTGCCAAGGGTATGGACACCCATCAATCCACCGCCAGCAACCTGATCAAGCTGCTGGTCCGCAAGAATCTCGTGGTGATGACCAAATCACTGCAGGACAAACGCGTGGTCGAATTACACATCACTGCGGCCGGCCAGGCGGCACTTGCCAATATCCCCGGTCCCTTTGAGGGCGTCTTGCCGGGTGCGCTTAGCCAGCTTGAAGTCGGCACGCTGGCGAGCCTTTATCGCGATCTGGGCTTGCTGATTGACGCTTTGCACGCCGATGAAAGTGCCGGCCAAACACCGCTGGCCAACCTGTAGGGAGATTTCGTAGAGTTTTAGGTGAAATCGGTGTTTAGCGCAATTCCTGATTGAGTTTATAGCTCTATAAACAGAAGCTAATTTGACTCTAATGAAATCAGTGCGACATCTGGAATTCCAGCACATACACCGCTGCGCCTGCAAAATAGCCCAGCGCAGCCAGCCAGCTGATTTTTTTCAGGTACCAGATAAAGTCGATTTTTTCCAGCCCCATTGCCGCAACCCCAGCGGCCGAGCCAATGATCAAAATCGAGCCACCGGTACCGGCGCAATAGGCCATGTATTCCCACAGAAAGCTGTCGGCGGGAAACTCGGTCAAGCTGTACATGCCCATGGATGCGGCGACCAGTGGCACGTTGTCCACAATCGCGCTCACCATACCGATGATGGTGACGATGACATCCTGGCGCCCCACGGTCTGGTCTAGCCACTTGGCGACCGAGGTCAGAATGTGGCTGTGTTCCAGCGACGCCACAGCAAGCAAAATGCCAATAAAGAACACGATCGACCCCATATCAATTTTGGTCAATGCATGCACCAATGTGAAATGCTCCTTGGCATCGTCCTCCTTGTTCTTATGAACCAGATCACCCACCAACCACAGTAGCCCCAAGCCAAACAGAATGCCCAGAAACGGCGGCAAATGGGTCACTGTCTTGAATGCCGGTACTGCGACCAAGATTCCCAGCCCCATAAAAAACATCAGGTTTTTCTCAAAATCTGTCGCCTGTGTTTTAGAACTGGCCGAACCGGCAACACCCTCAACCTCGCGCCCGCGCAACAAAAAGGCCGTCACTGCCAAAGGAACAAGCAGGTTGACCATGGACGGCAAAAAGACGCCCTTCATGATGGCCATGGTGGTAATCTGCCCGCCAATCCAGAGCATCGTGGTGGTCACGTCGCCAATCGGTGACCAGGCACCACCGGCATTGGCCGCAATAATGATGATGCCGGCAAAAAACAGGCGGTCACTGCGCTGATTTAGCAGCTTTTTCATCAGCGAGACCATCACAATGGTGGTGGTCAGGTTGTCAAGAATCGAGCTCAGGAAAAACGTCACAAAGCCCACCATCCACATCAGCGTGGAGAGCTTGGTGGTCTTGATGCGCGAGGTGATCACCTCGAAACCATTGTGCGCATCGACCACTTCCACAATGGTCATGGCACCCATCAGGAAAAACACGATTTGTGCGGTGCCCATGAGCGACTCGCCCAACTGCTCACTTACCGCGTGCGGATCGCCCATCGACACAGCATAAATCGTCCACAACAGGCCGGCACCCACCAGCGCTGAGGCCGACTTATTGACCTTGAGCGGATGCTCCAGGGCAATGGCTGCATACGCCAGCACAAACACAATCACCAGCCAAGTAATCATTTCCAACACTCCTGTTCGAACCCGTAAGGGAATTCACGTACGTGCATTATCCCTGAGGA
Organism: Rhodoferax sp.; assembly: GCA_018061265.1. Taxonomy (GTDB): domain Bacteria; phylum Pseudomonadota; class Gammaproteobacteria; order Burkholderiales; family Burkholderiaceae_C; genus Rhodoferax. The sequence goes on from JAGOUM010000009.1 coordinate 50,879, forward strand.
GTCGCTGGAGAATCGTCAGTACTTCAGACGTGCGTAGTAAGTTTTTTGCGCCGCCTCGCGGGCCTGATGCAGTGTGTGAATGCCCATGGCCTGCAGCAGCGGAATCAGCCTCAGCCACACTTCGGCGGTCACCATCGCGTCACCCAAAGCGGTGTGCCGACCCAGCACGGTGATATTGAAGCGCTCGGCAATCGCCTCCAGGCGGTGTGACTCCTGATTGGGATGCACCACCGCGGAGAGCAGCAAGGTATCCAGGACCGGGTGGCTGAACACCAGGCCGGTGTTTTTCTCCTGCAACTGCAAAAACTTCATGTCAAACGCGGCGTTGTGCGCCACCAATACCGTGTCCTGCGCAAACTTGTAGAACGCCGGCAACACCTCGGTGATCACTGGCTTGCCGCGCACCATGTCCTGGGTGATGCCGTGAATCGGAATGGTGGCGGCCGGTATCAGTCGCCCCGGATTGACCAATTGCTCAAAACTCTCCTGCTTGAGCAGCTTGCCATTGACACAACGTGCCGCACCAATCTGGATGATCTCATCGCCCTCAGACGGGTTCAGCCCGGTGGTTTCAGTGTCAAACACGGTGTAGCTCAACTCCGACAGCAGACGGTCATCAAGTTTGCTGGACTGGTCCGTGGTCTGAAACAGATCAAAGTCATAGTACTCGGGGCGGCTGTCGTTGTGCAGGATCTGCGTGGCTTCGAGCTGCTCTTGTACGCTGGCCAGCGGCAGCAAGAAGCGGAAAAACGCCTCGTGGCGTACCCGCTCGCGCTCAAACCACATTTCGCCGCCATGGCGTTCGACAACGTCGCGTACCGTGAGTGGTGTGCTCTCGGCACCAAAACGCATGCTGTCCATCTCCCAGCTCATCACGGTTTCGGTGCTCATCACCTGGCCGGTCCAGATCAGGTCCAACTGGGCCCGTGCACCGCTGGCCTGCAAGCGCAGCCGGAAAAACTTGACGTCAAACTCATCCACCAGACGCATCGCCAAGTAGTCCAATGCCTGGGTCAGGCTGAAACTGTCGACCTTGAGCCAGATTGTTGCGTCAATGTTTTCCAGTGTCACCGGGCGCTTGTTGCGCGCCTCAATACGCCGCTGCGTGGCCAGCAGCACGTCGGCACCCAGCATTTCCTCGAGTGGCCAGCGCGCCTTCAGGCCCTGCGTGGACTTTTGTGTCATGTCGGTGATGCGCGCACTCAGGCTTGCGACCTCTTCGCGCACCACACCCAGAAAACGTTCGCGCATCGGCTCATCCAGGTCGGGATAGGCCAGCATGTCCACCGCTGCCTGAATATTGGCCAAAGAAGAACGACTGCCTTCGGTCAGGCCGTGCAACAACTGGTCTCGCAGGTTTTCCTCCTCAAAGGCACGTGTCACGTTGTCGAGCATCAGCACAAAGCCGGTGATTTCAGCCGCAGCTCCGGTGGCATCGACATTGCGCACCGGTGCCATTTGCGCCTTGAGCAACTGGCCGGCCTGGGTGGTGGTGACAAACTGTGCCGACGGGCTGCCCGCGCCACGGCCGATGCGCTGCTGGATACTCTCCAGCGCGTGCGCCACCAACTGGCGCTCAAATACCGCGTAGATCGAGCGACCTATACCCACCAGCTCGGCTCCCCCGGCGAGCGTTGGTGCCTGCGAGAGGGTTTTGAACTGCAAGCGTGCCCGGTTGTTGTAGAGAATGATGCGCCCGTCCAGGTTACACACCACCACACTTTGGGTCAGCTCCGACATCAGTGCAGCAAGACGGTTTTTCTCCTGCTGCACACCGGCGCTGGCCTGAGCAATCTGTGCGGCCACGTCTTCGCGCAAACTGTCGCGCTGGGAGGCCAGCTGAAAAATCACATCGGCCAGTGCCTTGGTTTCCTTGGTGCCCTGGTGGTTCATGGGTGCGGCCTTGGGCGCGGCCAGCAGCACCTGGGTCTGCTCAACCAGACGTGCCGGCGCAGTGGCGTAACGTCTGAACAACCAGCGCAGTGTGGCACCAATGGCGACCAGGCCAAACACCCAGGTCAGGCCAATCAGCGCCAGGCGCGGTGCCAGTTGCTCGGCCAGCAAGTCACGTTGTGCTGGCTCGAGCGTTGAGGTGATCAACCCGATGGTCAGCGCCAGCCACACCACCGTGGCCAGACCAATCACCACAATGGCCTGGATCAGGCGGCGATCAACTTTCATGGGGCACGCCCCAGCAGCTCGGCCACCTTCTGCACCAGATCACGGGTGGCAAAGGGCTTGGTCATATAAGCGTCGGCACCCATGGCGGTGCCTTTGGCCACATCGGTGTCACGCCCCTTGGCGGTGAGCATCAGAATCTTGAGGCCGTGCCAAGCTTCATTGGCCCGCACTTCATGGCATACCTCAAAGCCGGTTTTTTTCGGCATCATCACATCCAGCAGCAGCAGGTCGGGTACCTCGCGGGCAATGGCGTCCAGTGCCTCCTGCCCATCACGCGCCACCACCACCGTGTAACCCTCGCGTTTGAGCAGGTACTCCAGCGATATCACGATATTGGGCTCGTCATCGGCCACCAAAATTTTCTGACTCATGGTTTGTCTCCGTTTTTAGCTATTTTCAGGGCTGACGGCGCGGTTATGCGGCAAAAAGAACAAAAAACACGCCCCATCAGGCGGGCTGGACTCCAGCCACAAGCGTCCACCAAAGTGTTCCACAATCTGGCGGGTGATGGGCAATCCCAGGCCGGTGCCCTGGGGCCGGTTGGTCGCCTCACCGCCCTGGCGGAATTTCTCAAAAATCAGGCCCTGCTGCTGTTGCGCCACACCCGGGCCATTGTCTTGCACCGCCACCGTCACACCCAGATCATCACTGCGCAGACCGATCCTGATTCGCCCGCCGGGAAACGGCACAAATTTGGCCGCGTTGGACAGCAAGTTCAGCAGCACCTGCATCAAACGGTCGGGGTCCACCATCAGGCACTGCGGCTGCTCGGGCAACTGCAGGTCGACAACAATCTGACGCTCATGAAACAGCTCTGCTGTGGTGGCGATCGATTTGCGAATGAGGTCGCATAAGTCCACCTGCTCACTTTGCCATTGGGCATGGCCTGACTCGATCTTGGCCATGTCCAGCACCTGGTTCACCAGCCTTGAGAGCCGCTCGGTTTCACCCACAATGATGCCGATGAACTGCGCGCGCTGCTCAGTGGGCATATCGCGGTCGTCGCGCATCAGCTCAGCCAGTGCCCGGATGGAGGTTAGCGGTGTGCGCAACTCGTGTGTCACCGAGGACATGAAATCGTCTTTGAGCCGGTCCAGGCTCTTGAGCTGCTCGTTGGCCGCGCGTAATTCGGCGGTGGCGCGCTCCAGCGAAGCCGACTTTTCTTCGAGCTCCAGCGAATGCGCGCGCAACTGCGAGGTTTCATCCAGGATGCGCAGCACATCATCGGGTGTCAACGATTCCTCCTCAACGGCAGACGCCACCAGCACCCGCGCCGATGCACTGCCCACCGCACCGGCCAACTGGGTTTCAACAAACTGCACCAGACGAGCATCCGCGGCAATCGCCATTACATCACGCACCCCTGAGTCGCGGGCATAGGTCAAAAACAGGTTCTGCGCTTTATCGATACCGAGATATCGCTCACATAAACGCAGCAAATCAGGCAGCTTGGCCCGGCCGCGCCAAAACACCGGGTTACCCCGGTCGGTACGCTCAAAGACATCCACAAACAGCAGCGCCTGGCTGGCCTCCTGGCCGGAAGGTGCACGCCACAAGGACACCCCCAGGTAGGCACCGATGTTGACCAACAGGCTCCAGAAAAGAGAATGGGTCAGGCTGTCGAGCCCTTGCAATCCAAACAGATGCTCCGGGCGCAACCAGACCAGACCGCCCAGGCCCTGGGTCAGGAACCCCGCGTCCAGCCAGCCTGACTTGGCCAGCGAAGGCAGCATCAAGGTGTATGCCCAGATCACAAACCCTGCCAGCAAACCCGCCAGTGCACCCGCTCGGGTGCCACCTTTCCAGTACATTCCCCCCAGCACCGCCGGTGCAAACTGTGCCACTGCGGCAAAACTGATCAGACCAATACTGACCAGCGCATAAGCCTCACCCGCCAGATGAAAGTAGGCGTAGCCCAGAACCAGCACACCCAGGATGGCGCCCCGGCGAATGTTGAGCAGGGCCCCGGTCAGGTCATGCCCGGCTCCGGGCTGAAAATACCGCGTGCGCAGCAGCAGCGGCATCACCAGTTCGTTGCAGACCATGGTGGAGACCGCAATCGTTTCCACAATCACCATGCCCGTGGCCGCCGACAGTCCACCAATAAAGGCAAACAGCGCCAGGCCGTTTTGCCCGGCAGACAAGGGCAGTGACAGCACAAAGTTGTCAGCGTTCATGGTGCCGGGTTCAAACAACAGCAACCCGGCCAGCGCAATGGGCAGCACAAACAGGTTGATGGCCAGCAAATACAGCGGAAAAACCCAGACTGCCCGACGAAGATGATCCTCCGAGACATTTTCAACCACCATCACCTGGAACTGGCGCGGCAAAAAGATGACCGACAGCATCGACAACAGCGTCAGCGCAAACCATTGGGTCCAGGCAAAGCTGCTGCCCTGTTCCAGGCGAAGCAAATTGGCCAGCCGGGGTTGCGCCCGTGCCTGGGCAAACAGGTCTGCCAAACCATCAAACAGGCCGTACACCACAAAAAGGCCCACCGCCAGAAACGCCAGCAGTTTGATCACCGACTCAAACGCAATGGCAGCCACCAGACCCTCGTGCCGCTCGGTCGAATCGAGGTGCCGCGCACCAAACACCATGGTGAACCCGGCCAGGGCCAGCGCCATGTAAAACGTGCTGTCCTGACTCCAGTGCGCCGGCGCCAGGGCCGCGACCCCCGGTGCCGTGGTCAACAAGGCATAGCCGGCTGAAACGGCTTTGAGCTGCAAAGCGATATAGGGCACGATGCCCACCACCGCAATCAGGGTTACCCAGGCCGCCAGTGCCGGGCTCTTGCCGTAGCGGCTACCAATAAAGTCGGCAATCGAGGTGATGCGGTAGGTTTTGGCGATGCGGATCATCTTGCGCAGCACCATCCACCCCAACACCATGGCGAGTGTGGGGCCCAGGTAAATGGGCAAGAACCAGACTCCCCCGGATGCAGCGCGCCCCACGCTGCCAAAGTAGGTCCAAGCGGTACAGTACACCGCCAGCGACAAGGCGTAGGTCCAGGGATTGGCGATGACCGAGCGTCCCTGCTGTGCGCGCCAGTCACCAAAATACGCCACCGCAAACAGCAGCAACAGGTAAAGCACCGAGGCACCCAGTACCGACCAGACAGACAACATCGTTAGGCGTCCTCAGGCACCACGCCGCCGCGCTCCATCAGCCAGGCCACGGCGGCAATCAGAAGCGCCCATAAGGCAAACAGTGCCGCCGGAAACACCGGCACACCCCACCAGGTGGCGTCCACGTCCCACAGACCCAACAGCGGAAAGTTCAACACCAGCCAACCGCAGACAAACAGCGCGGCCAACCGTTGCGAGACAAGTTCCTTGAACATCGTGGCAAGCCGAACGCTCAGGCTTTGGCCTTGCCCCATTTGGCATGGGCATGGCGGCTTAGCGCAAAACTGGCAAAAAACTTGCACCAGATGGTGCTACCGGCCACCGCACTCCAGGTGTCGTAGTCCCAGGCACCCAAAATCACCGCACCAATCACACAAACCAGCACCGCTCCGGCCACCAGGTTGATGGCCATTTCATAGGGCGCAAACGTCTTGGCGTTGGGTGGCGACTCGCCGCGCTTGATCGCCACCTCAGAAAAATCCCGGTTCACCACAATGCGCCAGGCCCGGCGCAACCAGACAAAACTGATCGGAAACAGCGCCAAAAACAAAATCCAGGTCATCGCGACGCTGATGTCAAAAACCATGTCAACTCCAAATTCATCAAAAAAGCCCTGCCAGCGTGGCCGGCAGGGCTTTGATTGTCAGGCTGATCTGTTATTCACAGATCAACACCAAGCCTAGGGCTTAGTGGGCACCATCCACCAGTTTGGAGCCGCGCGGAATACGCACCGCTTCCACCATGGCCTGGATGTGTGCTGGCGGCTCGGGTGTCATCTTGTCCACAGCAAAAGCCACGGCAAAGTTCACCAGTGCACCAATCGCACCAAAGGCTTCAGGCGTGATGCCGAAGAACGGGTTGGCGCCACCAATCAGCGGCAGGAAATCCGTGCCCTTGATGAAGAAGATGCCTTTGTGTGCAAACACGTAGAACAGGGTGACAAACAAGCCCGCCAGCATACCGGCCATGGCGCCTTCCTTGTTCATCTTCTTGCTGAAGATACCCATCATGATGGCCGGGAACAGGGACGATGCGGCAATACCGAAGGCCAACGCCACCGTACCTGCCGCAAAACCCGGCGGATTCAAGCCCAACCAGCCCGAGATCACAATCGCAACCGCCATGGCAATCTTGCCTGCCATCAGCTCGCCCTTTTCAGAGATCGATGGCATGAAGATGTTTTTGATCAGGTCATGCGACACGGCGGCCGAAATGGCCATCAGCAAACCAGCCGCAGTGGACAGCGCGGCAGCCAGGCCACCCGCGGCCACCAGACCGATCACCCAGTTGGGCAACAAGGCAATTTCCGGGTTGGCCAACACAATGATGTCGGCGTTCACGGACAGCTCATTGCCTTTCCAGCCAGCAGCAGCAGCCTTGGCTTTGGCAGTCTCATTCTTGGTGGCGTCGTTGTAGTACTGGATGCGGCCGTCACCATTTTTGTCGGTGAACTTCAGCAAACCGGTCTTTTCCCAACGCTTCATCCAGTCAGGACGGTCTTCTGCCTTGATGCTGGCTTCTGGTGCATACAGGTCGCCGCCCTTGACGACAGCCGTATTCACCGTCGAGTGGATGTTGAGCTTGGCCATGGCAGCCACAGCGGGTGCTGTGGTGTACAGGATCGCGATGAAAACCAACGCCCAACCGGCAGACGAGCGTGCGTCTTTCACGGTGGGCACGGTAAAGAATCGCATGATGACGTGCGGCAGACCCGCAGTTCCAATCATCAGTGACATGGTGTACACAAACATGTTGAGTGTGCTGCCCGCCGTGGTGGTGGTGTATTTGCCAAAGCCCAGATCGGTCACCACACCGTCCAATTTGGCCAGCAATGACATATCAGTGCCGGTCATCGTGCCACCCAGGCCGAGTTGCGGGAACACATTTCCGGTCAACTGCAATGAGATGAAGATGGCAGGGATGGTGTAGGCCAGAATCAGCACAATGTACTGCGCCACTTGGGTATAAGTGATGCCCTTCATGCCACCAAACACAGCATACAAGAACACGATGCCCATACCGACGTAAATGCCGACATCGCTGGAGACGCCCAGGAAGCGCGAGAACGCCACACCCACACCCGTCATCTGACCAATGATGTAGGTCAGCGACGCGGTCAGCAGGCAGATCACCGCGATCAGCGCAGCACCTTGCGAGTAGAAACGGTCACCAATAAACTGCGGCACGGTGAATTTGCCGAACTTGCGCAGGTAAGGTGCCAGCAGCATGGCCAGCAGCACGTAGCCACCGGTCCAACCCATCAGGAACAGCGCGCCGCCATAGCCCATGTTGGCAATCAGGCCCGCCATGGAGATGAACGACGCAGCGCTCATCCAGTCAGCGCCAGTGGCCATACCGTTGAGCACCGGGTGCACCGAGCCACCCGCAGAGTAAAACTCACTGGTGGAGCCGGCACGTGCCCAGACGGCAATACCGATGTAGAGCGCAAAGCTCAAGCCCACCATGAGGTAGATTGTGGTTTGAAGATCCATCTGTTTAGCCCTCAGTCTTCATGAACATCAAACTTGATGTCCAGGTTGTTCATACGCCAGGCGTAATAAAAGATCTGTGCCACGAAGAAATACATGGCACCCTGATGGGCAAACCAGAAACCCAGCGGGTAGCCACCCAAATGGAACTGGTTAAAAAACTCCACAAACAAAATGCCCGCCCCGAAAGACACCAAAAACCAGAGGATCAGCACATTCCTCAAGAGTTTCAGGGTTTCTTTCCAGTAGGCCTGACTGTCGTAGTCATGCTTCATGAAAGCTCCTCAAATTATTAAAAACCAACAGCACGAATGCTGCACCTGTACATAGCCCGGTGTATGCCCGCGCTTTTGTGAGGTGGACTGTCGTGGCACTTCCTTACAGTTTTCTTATGAATTGAGTCTCAGGAATCACCGCTCAGGGTAAACACTTACGAAAAGTTTTGCCCTGCATTCTTCATTGGAGAAACCCCTTACGGACTTTCCCGTAAAACCTGCACCGTCAGTCCCGGGTCAGTTCAGGGTAAGTACTAGGTAAGTACCCGCCCTTAGCCTCGCGCCGGTCGCAATTTTTAAGGAGACTTTTTCATGCAAGATGATTTGATACAACGGGTTATCAGTAACCCCAAGTACCAGGAGTTGAAAGCCAAGCGCAGCAGCTTTGGCTGGATTCTCACCTGGGCCATGATGGCCGTTTACTACGGCTTTATTCTGCTGGTGGCCTTTAACAAGGAGTTCCTGTCGCAGAAACTAGGCGCGGGCGTGATGACCATTGGGGTTCCCATTGGTTTTGGCGTGATCGTGTTCACCGTGATCATCACCACCATTTACGTGCGTCGCGCTAACAGCGAGTACGACGACCTGACAGCCGCCATCACCAAGGCGGTGCTGAAATGAATCAAAAAAACTATTCCAGAAGCGCGATTGCGCTGATCTCGTTGCTCGCCGTTTCGGCTGGCGTTTTTGCCGCCGGCGCTGATTTGGGCCAGGCCCAGAAGCAGGCCACCAACTGGACCGCCATCGGCATGTTTGGCGCTTTTGTGGTGTTCACGCTGTTCATCACCAAATGGGCTGCTGCCAAGACCAAGTCGGCGGCGGACTTTTACACCGCGGGTGGTGGTATCACCGGCTTTCAGAATGGTTTGGCGATTGCCGGCGACTACATGTCTGCTGCGTCCTTCCTGGGGATTTCAGCCGCCGTGATGGCCTCTGGTTTTGACGGCCTGATCTACTCCATCGGCTTCCTGGTGGGCTGGCCGGTCATCACCTTCCTGATGGCTGAGCGCCTGCGTAACCTGGGCAAGTTCACGTTTGCCGACGTGGCCGCCTTCCGCTTTGACCAGACGCCTATCCGCATTTTTGCGGCCTCGGGCACGCTGGTGGTGGTGGCTTTCTATCTGATCGCTCAGATGGTGGGTGCCGGTCAGCTGATCAAATTGCTGTTTGGTCTGGAGTACTACATTGCCGTGGTGATTGTGGGCGCGCTGATGATGGTGTATGTGCTGTTTGGTGGCATGACGGCCACCACCTGGGTGCAGATCATCAAGGCGTGCCTGCTGCTGGGCGGTGCCACCTTCATGTCGCTGTCAGTGTTATGGCACTTTGGCTTCAGCTTTGAAGCCATGTTTGCCTCAGCCGTGCAGATCAAGACCGACCTGGCTCTGAAAGACGGCAAGATTGCTGAAGTGGCCGCCAAGGCTGGTCAGTCCATCATGGGCCCGGGTAACTTCGTGAAAGACCCGATCTCCGCTATCAGCTTCGGTATGGCGCTGATGTTCGGTACTGCCGGTCTGCCGCACATCCTGATGCGCTTCTTCACGGTGCCAAGTGCAAAAGCTGCACGTAGCTCGGTGATGTGGGCCACCGGCTGGATTGGCTACTTCTACCTGCTGACCTTCATCATCGGCTTTGGTGCCATCAGCTTTGTGCTGACCAACCCCGAGTTCCTCGATGCCAAGGGCGCCCTCAAAGGCGGCGGCAACATGGCGGCTATCCACCTGGCCAACGCCGTGGGTGGCAACGTGTTCCTGGGCTTTATCTCGGCGGTGGCTTTTGCCACGATTCTGGCTGTGGTGGCCGGTTTGACGCTGTCTGGCGCCTCTGCCGTGTCGCACGACATTTACGCCACCGTGGTCAAGAAAGGTAAAGCCAATAGCGCCGATGAGTTGCGTATTTCCAAGATCACCACCATTTGCCTGGGCATTCTGGCAGTGACCTTGGGTATCGTGTTCGAGAAGCAAAACATCGCGTTCATGGTGTCCCTGGCGTTTGCCATTGCGGCTTCAGCCAACTTCCCCGTGTTGTTCATGTCGGTGCTGTGGAAAGACTGCACCACCAAGGGCGCTTTGATCGGTGGCTTTTTGGGCCTGATCTCGTCTGTGGCGTTGACCGTGGTGTCACCATCGGTGTGGGAAGCCACGCTGGGTAACCCCAAGGGCTCGGCACTGTTCCCCTACACCTCGCCAGCCCTGTTCTCAATGGCGATTGGCTTCATTGGCATCTGGCTGTTCTCGATTCTGGACAACAGTGCCCGTGCCAAGGTGGACCGCGCTGGCTTCCTGGCACAGCAAGTGCGTTCTGAAACCGGCATTGGTGCTGACGGCGCGTCCGGTCACTAAGCGACCACCAGGGGCACCTTCAGGATCGAGTCCTGTTGGTGCGCTAAGCTCATGGGGCTGCAGGCACAAGGTCTGCAGCCCTTTTTTTCGAGACATTCACTGTGCCCGACGATTTCTTATTTGAATCCGCACCGTTTAACGCCCTGACGGCACCGCAGAAAACACAGCTGCGCGAGGTGGCCCAGATCACCAGCTACCCCAAAGGCAGCACCTTGCTGGTGCCCGACCACGCACTTGAGCACGTCTGGGTGATCGCTGCGGGCCACGCCCAGATCGACGAAGACGGGCATGTGCATATTTTGGCTGCCCACGAAGCATTTGGCTGGCGGGCCATGCTGACCGGCCACAACCACGCCACGGTCACCGCGCTCGATGAGGTGCAGGTCTGGCAGTTGCCCAAGGTCACCCTGCTGGCCTTTCTGGGCATGAATGCCGGTTTTAGCGCCAAGGTGTTTGCCGAAGTTGCACAAAACCTGGCCAACGACGACCAGATCGACCACAACCGCGAAATGATGTCGCTGATGCTGGTGCGTGTGAAAGACGCCTACCTGCAAAAGCCGTTTTATGTGGACGGCCACCTGGATCTGGTGACGGTCTGCCGCATCCTGTCAGAAAACAAGCTGACCAATGCGCTGGTGCGCCATGTGCACAATGGCACCGAGCGTATTGGCATGTTCACCACCACCGACCTGCGCGATGCGCTTCTTAATTCTATAGCTGTTAGCGCAATACCAGTAAGCGCTGTAGCCCATTTTGACCTGATAAGTCTGAGTCCCGACGCGGAGCTGTTTGAGGCCCTGCTGACGATGCTGCGCCACCGCGTGCACCGGGTGCTGGTCAAAGACGGTGACACCATTCTGGGCATCCTGAGCCAGCTGGATCTGATGAGCTTTATGTCCAACCACTCACACCTGATCACGCTGGAGGTGGAGCAGGCAAGCACCGTGGACGACTTGCGCCGCGCCGCGCTGCAGGTGGACGATTCGATCAAGATGTTGCAGCGCGGGGGCATGCGCATTGAGATCATCTCGAAACTGGTGAGTGAGCTCAACGGACAGATTTTTGCCAAACTGTGGTCACTGCTGGCACCCCCCGAGCTGGTGCAAAACAGCTGCCTGTTGGTGATGGGCAGCGAAGGCCGTGGTGAACAAATCCTCAAAACCGATCAGGACAATGCGCTGCTGCTGCGTGATGGTTACAGCCACACCGATCTGGCCGAGATTACCCGGCAATTCAGCGCCGCGCTGCTGACTTTTGGTTACCCACCCTGCCCTGGCAACATCATGGTGACCAACCCGCAGTGGTGCCAGAACCTGGCTGGCTTTCGCGAGACCATCACCCAATGGCTGTACGGTGGCGACCCGGAAGGCGCCATGAATCTGGCCATCTTCATGGATGCGCGCGCAGTCAGTGGTGATGCCAGTTTGCTCGACAGCGCGCGTGACCATGCCCTCAAACTGGTCATAGGCAGCCACACCTACCTGGCACGCATGGCCAACGCCATTGACCAGTTTGCAGAACCCGCCACCAGCTGGTGGGGCCGTCTGACACAGTTGCAGGTGCGCGAGGCAGAGACGTTTGACCTGAAGAAGATCGGTACCTTTCCCATTGTGCATGGCGCGCGCGTGCTGGCACTGGAGCACCGGTTGCAGTCACTGAGTACGGTCGAGCGACTCCAGACCATGGCCGATCAGTTTGTGGTGGCACCGGCTCTGGTGCGCGACCTGATCGAGACGCTGCATATGCTGATGGCGCTGAAACTGCGCAACAACCTGCGCCAGCTCTCGCTCGGGCAACCGGTCAGCAACCTGGTGGAACTCAGCAGCCTGGGCACGCTCGACCGCGACATGCTGCAAGACGCGCTGGGCATCATCCGGATGTTCAAGCAGCATTTAAGGCTGCGATACCACCTGGATTGAGCGACAACCTGCTTTTTTGCAACGCCTCGTTCATGGCGAAACCATCGCCAGGCGTGGAAAGTAGCTGCGGTAACGCGCGGCGTCGCGGGTGAGAAGCTGCAAATTGCTTACCAGCGCGTGGGCACCAATATAGAAGTCGGGCATGGGCGAGGTTTTGCTGCCTTTGGATTGCCGATACACCCTGAAAGCCTGCCCGGCCATGAATGCAGCGTCCCACGGCAACGCCTCACGTACCAACGGCAGTGCGGCCAGCACCGCCTCCAGGTCGGCCGCGCGCTCAAAACGCGGGCTGATTTCGGCGAGGATGATCGGATTGATCACCAATGCGCCCTGCGCACCGCAGCGCTCGAGTTGCGCCAGCGACCAATCACACCACTGCGGGTCGTCCGCCAGCACATCGATCAGCACACAGCTGTCGACCAGGGTTGCCTTCGGTTGCTGCGTCTGCAGGTACTGCGCGCTTGGTTCGCGCACTTCAGGCGCGTTGTCGGTTGCGCTCATCCGCGCAAAAAAGCCATGAACTCGTCCGTGCCCATGCCTTTGAACGCAGCCGCATTGGCACGGCCACGCACGCGTTCAAACGATTGGCGCAGACGGGTCACTGGCGCAGCGGCAGCCAGCCGGACGAGCACGTCGCCGTTGCCCTGCACCTCAAACTCAACCTCGCAGTGGGGATGAAGCCCAGCCTGCTCACGTACGGCTTGAGGGATCGTGACCTGACCTTTGCTGGTAATCTTCATGTATTCTTACTCCTTTGAGTAAGAAGCTTACCACAATGCAGTTCAAACTGAATAGCCTTCTGGCGAAACAAAACCCTGCAACACATTGCAGGCATTCACACCCACCTCGGCCACCGCGTAACCACCCTCAAACACAAACACCGTTGGCAAGCCCGCCGTGGCGATATCTGCACCCACGCACCCATAGTCGTCGGATTGCAGATAAAAACCCGCCACCGGATCGCCCTCAAAGGTATCCAGGCCGAGTGAGACCACCAGCGCCTGAGCACCAAACGTGGAAATACCCTTCAATGCCTGGCGCAGGGCGTCACGCCAGGCGACAAACCCGGTGCCGCGTGGCAGCGGCAAGTTCAAGTTGCAGCCCAACCCGGCACCCGCGCCCGTTTCATCCGTGTAGCCCAGGTAAAACGGGTATTCGGTGTGCGGGTCGCCGTGGATGCTGGTAAAGAACACGTCGGCCCGCTCATAAAAGATCGCCTGCGTACCGTTGCCATGGTGGTAATCCACATCGAGCACCGCCACTCGCTCAAACCCCTGGTCACGCAAGGACTGCGCCGCCAGAGCCGCATTGTTCAGAAAACAATAGCCACCAAAAAAGTCGGCACCGGCATGGTGGCCGGGAGGGCGGGTCAAGGCAAAGGCCGCGCGCGCACCGCCTGCCACGGCTTTGGCCGCGCTCAGGGCACAGTCGGCCCCTGCCCGCGCGGCCGCCCAGGTGCCCGACATCAGCGGTGTGCCGGCATCCATGGAGAAAAGCCCCATACGTGCGGCAAAGTTGGCAGGCAACACATCTGAGCGCAGCGTGCGTACCGGCCAGACCGATGGCAGCGCGTCACGCGCGGCATTGGTCGCGTCCAGAGCCACCCACTCGGCCCAGGCGTGTGCCAGAAAATCAAGGTAGCGGGCGCTGTGGATCGACGTCAGGGCGCTGTTCTCAAACGGCTCGGGTGCCAGGATGGGCCCGAGTTGCCGCCGCTGCAACTCGGCCAGTACATGGTCCACCCGCGCCGGTACCTCAAAACACGGCACCAGCTGGCCGCGGAACATCTCCAGCCTGCCTTGGTGCAGGGCGTGTTGGGGGTTGAAGAAGGTGATCATGTCGTTGAGTTGGCGCGGGTCCAGTTCAAGTCGTCCATATTTCAGCCAGATGGCTCAGGGGTAATACCCGCGCACGGGCGGTTGCGGGGTAGGGTTCGTTGACGGGGGCGATTACCCAGCCACGCTCCAGCTGCAGCGCGTCCAGCACCTCGTTGAAGCCCTTGCCCAGTTTGGGACTTGCTGAGTGTTTGATTTCAATGGCGCTGAGTTTTCCGCCGGGTAGCTCCAAGAGCAAGTCGATCTCATTGCCGCTGGCCGTGCGAAAAAAATAAGGCCGAGAGCCCACAGGGGCTTGACTCAGAATTTGCTCTATCACCCACCCCTCCCACGACGCACCCAACACGGGATGACCCAGGAGCGCTTGATGGTCGGGCAGATTGAGCAGCGCGTGCAACAAGCCACTGTCGCGCAAAT
>JAGOUM010000193.1 GCA_018061265.1 Rhodoferax sp.
GCGTGGATCTGCGCCTTGACCACCCAAACCGGGCCACCGAGCTTTTGCGCGGCTTCCACCGCCTCTTGTACGGTGAACGCTGCAATGCCCCGGGGCACTGGCACACCAAATTGCCGCAAGATGTCCTTGCCTTGGTACTCGTGAATCTTCATGAGGTCTCTTTAGGAATGGAGGGTTGGATGTCCGCTGGAGCCCGCTTTTCGGGGCCGACTCGCTTGCGCCTTGAGAATCGTCAATGACTGTATCATGTTGCGTTGCATCAATCTTTTATCAGCCTTACAAGGCGGGCTGTTCTTTCGCTGAGACTTCACAATGCAAAAAATCTTCATCGACGGCGAAGCCGGGACCACCGGTTTGCAGATTCGCGAGCGGCTGGTGGACCTGGCCGGTGTCGAACTGCTCAGCATCGCCCCAGCATTGCGCAAGGACGCCGCCGCCAAGCGCGCTCTGATGGCGCAGGCCGATTTGGTGGTGCTTTGTCTGCACGATGATGCGGCTGTTGAATCAGTCGCTGTCATCGATGATATAAAAAGGGCTGGAGGACAAAATGGCCCAAAAATCATCGATGCGTCAACGGCCCACCGCACCGCACCTGGCTGGGTGTACGGATTTCCTGAACTGTGTGCGGGCCAGGCGGATGCCATTCGCCATGCGCAGCGGGTGGCCAACCCGGGTTGTTATGCCACTGGCGCCATCGCGCTGATTCGCCCGCTGGTTGACGCCGGGCTGTTGCCCAGAGATTTCCCGCTGTGCTTGCCCTCGATCAGTGGCTACTCGGGCGGCGGACGCCCGATGATCGAAGCCTATGAGCAGGGCCGTGCACCGGCGTACGAGCTTTATGCACTGGGCCTCAAGCACAAGCACATTCCAGAGATCATGGCCTGCACTGGTTTGACGCGGCGGCCGTTGTTTGTACCGTCAGTGGGCAACTTCAGGCAGGGCATGCTGGTGCAGATTCCGCTGCACCTGGACCTCTTGCCTGGGCAACCCAGCGCGGCGGATTTGCACGATGCGCTGGCACGGCACTACGCCGGCAGCACGACGGTAAGCGTTCTTGACGCCACCGCTGACAACAAACTTGACGCCTTGGCGCTGGCTGATACCAACCTGATGGAACTGCGGGTGTTTGGCAATCAGGATGCCGACGACAACTTCCGCCACGCAGTGTTGGTGGCGCGCTTGGACAACCTGGGCAAAGGTGCCAGCGGCGCGGCGGTACAAAACCTCAAGCTAATGTTGGGGCTGTAAGGCCAGGGTACTGGCGCAGCGAGAAATGGGGTCGGATCCGCGCAGCGCAGCGTAGACGGCTCTGACCCCATTTCTTGCGCGCCAAGCGACGCATCAATTCAGCAGACCGAAATTTAGTTGACTTCGTCGTCGGACAGGCTAAGCACACGGCGAATGGTGTCGCCAGTAAAGCCGCGCGCCGCCATAAAGCGGGCCTGTTGGGCGCGGGCTTTCGCATCCGCAGCGGGTGCAGCAAATTTTTTTTGCCAAACCTTGCGCGCCCGTGCCAGCTCGGTCTCACGCAAACCTGCCACGGCCTGGTCGATGTGCTGGGCATCGACGCCCAAGGCCAGAAGCTCCTGCTTGACACGCGCCGCCCCTAACTTGGCGGCGCGGCGGTTGAGCAGCGACTCGACAACGCGCTGCTCGCTGATAAAGCCCCTGGCTTGCAAGTCGTCGAGCACGCCCGCCAGGCTGCCGGGCGCCTCTTCAAAGGGCGCGAGCTTTCGCTCCAGCTCAAGCCGGGCGTACTCACGGCCGCTCAGCAGGCGCAGCGCCCGACCTCTCAGCGACAGCGGAGTCGTTGGCATATTCAATCGCTACAGAAATTATTGCTGCTTGCGCTCATCCATATTGGGCTACTGGCCTTTTTTGCCTGAAACCTTGGCTGCCACCTCGGGTACCTCGCCACCGGCCAGCAGCGGGATGCCGAGTGATGCGCGTACCTTGTTCTCGATTTCGCGTGAAAGATCGGGGTTCTCTTTCAAAAACTCGCGTGCATTGTCACGACCCTGACCTATTTTTTCGCCTTTGTAGGCGTACCAGGCACCCGACTTTTCGAGAATGTTGGCATTGACCCCCATGTCGATGATCTCGCCTTCACGGCTGATGCCCAGGCCAAACATGATGTCAAATTCGGCGGTCTTGAAAGGAGGCGACACCTTGTTCTTGACCACCTTGACCTTGGTTTCGTTGCCGATCGACTCCTCGCCCTTCTTGATGGTGCCGGTACGCCGGATGTCCAGGCGCACGCTGGCGTAGAACTTCAGCGCATTGCCACCGGTGGTGGTCTCGGGTGAGCCAAACATCACGCCAATCTTCATACGAATCTGGTTGATGAAGATCACCATGCAGTTGGTCTTTTTGATGTGCGCCGTGAGCTTGCGCAACGCCTGGCTCATCAGTCGGGCTTGCAGACCGGGCAAGCTGTCGCCCATTTCACCTTCGAGTTCGGCTTTGGGGGTCAGGGCGGCCACCGAGTCGACCACGATCAGATCAACTGCGCCTGAGCGCACCAGACTGTCGACAATTTCAAGCGCCTGCTCGCCCGTGTCGGGCTGACTGATCAGCAGGTCTTGCAGGTTCACGCCGAGGTTTTGTGCGTATTGGATATCCAGCGCGTGCTCTGCATCCACAAATGCACACTGGCCGCCAGTCTTTTGCATTTCGGCAATCACCTGCAAGGTCAGTGTGGTTTTGCCGGAAGACTCCGGGCCGTAGATCTCAACCACACGTCCGCGTGGCAGACCACCTACACCCAGGGCGATGTCCAGGCCCAGCGAGCCGGTGGACACCACCTGGATGTCTTCGATCACCTCACCTTCGCCCAGGCGCATGATGGTGCCTTTGCCAAACTGCTTTTCGATTTGAGCCAACGCAACTTGAAGCGCTTTGGCCTTTTCGGCGTTGACGGGTATGGCTGATTTGTTGGGTGTGTCCATGGAGTTCTCCTGAGGTTGGCGGGTGAAACGGGGCATCCATCTTTTTCTGGGTTTAACAACAGGCTGGATGTGTAAACAGTAGTTTAGATCAAAGTTGAAATCTAATTGTTAAATTTATAGTCAATTTGATTTACTATTTGGCCATGACTCATACCGTGCAAGACCGGACATCAGACCCTGCTGTCGCCGGTGGTGCACGGCAGGTGCATCTTGGACGCTGGCTGACCCTGGCGTCCCAGCGGTTTGACGCGCGGGTGCTGGCACTGATGGCGGTCAACGACCAACTCCCCCTGGCCTTGGGCAACCTGGCGGCGCGTGGTCGGCTGACTGCTTCCCATATCCACATCACCCGGCACCTCACCCGCGGCGGTTTGCGTCTGAGCGATCTGGCCCGGGTGGCTGGTGTCAGCAAACAGGCCATGGGCAAACTGGTGGACCAGTGTGATGCCTGGAACCTGGTGCGCCGCAAGGCTGATCCGCGTGACGCGCGGGCGCGCCTGGTGGTCTTCACCGACGCCGGGCTGGGTTGGCTCAATGCCTATGAACAGGCGGTGTTGCAAACAGAAGAAGAAATGCGCTCTGAACTGGGCAAAGAAGTCGCCACAGTGATTGCCATCGGACTCGAAGCTTACGCCGCATAAAATCCTGACGATCCCACCCACCGGCCCATTACAAGGAAACGCCATGCGAATTTTGATTGCCGAGGATGACCAGGTACTAGCAGATGGTTTGTTGCGCAGTCTGCGCAGCTCAGGGGCCGCGGTTGATCATGTCGCCAGTGGCACAGAAGCCGACGCCGCCCTGATGACCAACACCGAGTTTGACCTGCTGATCCTGGATCTGGGGCTACCCAAGATGCATGGACTGGAGGTGCTGAAAAAGCTTCGCGCCCGCGGCTCATCGCTACCGGTACTGATCCTCACGGCGGCCGACAGTGTCGAGGAGCGTGTCAAGGGTCTTGACTATGGTGCCGACGACTACATGGCCAAACCCTTCAGTTTGCAGGAGCTGGAGGCACGCGTGCGCGCCCTGAGCCGCCGTGGCATGGGTGCGGCCAGCAGCACCATCAAACATGGCCCGTTGATTTATGACCAGGGCGGGCGGGTGGCCACCATTGACGGTGTGATGGTCGAGTTGTCAGCCAGAGAACTTGGCCTGCTCGAGGTGCTGCTGCAGCGAGCAGGGCGTCTGGTCAGCAAGGACCAGCTGGTCGAGCGCCTGTGTGAGTGGGGTGAAGAGGTGAGCAACAACGCCATCGAGGTGTACATCCACCGTCTGCGCAAGAAAATCGAGAAAGGTCCGATCCGCATCGCCACCGTGCGTGGTCTCGGTTATTGTCTGGAAAAAATTCCCGGGTGAACATCTTCCATCGCGAACAGCGTTCGCTGTTCGGCGAGATCCTCGACTGGATGCTCACGCCACTGCTGCTGCTGTGGCCGGTGAGTCTGGTATTGACCTGGCTGGTGGCGCAAGGTATTGCGGGCAAGCCGTTTGATCGGGCGCTGGAATACAACGCGCGGGCGATGGCGCAGCTCATCACCATCAAGCGCGGCCAGGCTGAATTTGTCTTGCCCCGGCCGGCGCGTGAGCTGTTGCGCGCCGACGACTCGGACACGGTGTACTACCAGGTGCTGGGCCCTCGTGGCCAACTGCTCAGCGGTGAGCCCGCGTTGCCCGCACCACCCGCTGATGAAAAGCTGGCTCCCGACGAAGTACGTATTCGTGACGATGTGGTCAAAGGGTTTGACGTGAAGGTCGCCTATCTGTGGGTTGAACTGCCGATCGACGGCGCAACACCTGCCTTGGTACAGGTGGCTGAGACACTGGAAAAACGCTCGGTGCTGGCCACTGAGATCGTCAAAGGGGTGATGCTGCCGCAGTTCATCATTCTGCCTTTGGCTGTCCTGCTGGTCTGGTTGGCGCTGGTGCAGGCGATCAAGCCACTTAACCAGCT
>JAGOUM010000194.1 GCA_018061265.1 Rhodoferax sp.
TGGGTTTTGGGGTGGTGCTGGCTTTGATGATTGTTCTGGCTGTGGTCAGTTATGCTCGTTTCACAGCGCTCAATCAGAGCATTGAAACGGTTGTGACGGACCGGTTCCCGAAAACCGTGATGGCCAACGATGCGGTGGACCAGATCAATATCACCGCACGCGCTATTCGCAATGCACTTTTGGTCAAAACACCAGAGGAGGCGCAAAAGGAACTTGCTCGATTGATGGACGCGCGCAAAAAGACAGGCGAAATTTTTGACAAACTTGACAAACTGATCACCAACGCCGAGGGGCGCAAGCTGTTTGACAAATTGACCGAAACCCGCAGGTTGTCGGTGGAGGATCAGAACCAGGTGCTGGAACTCCTCAAGGCTGGCAAGAAAGATGAGGCCGTGGACGTTCTTGTTACCAAGGTGCGTGTTTCTCAAGCAACCTATCTGAAAGCAGTGGGTGATCTGATCACATTCCAGTCCGAATTGATGGTGAAGGATGGTGAGGTGGCTGATGCGCTTGCGGAAAGCGGTCAACAGCTGATTTTGATACTCGGCGTCGTCGCCGCGCTGTTGGCAGTGCTGATTGCCTGGTGGATCATTCACAGTGTGCTCAAACAATTGGGCGGCGAGCCGGACTATGCCCGTACCATGGTGGCGCGTATCGCTGAGGGCGACTTGACCGTCAAGATTGAAACCCACGCCAAGGACAACTCCAGCCTGCTGTTTGCCATGAAACAAATGACCGAGCGGCTGACCCAGGTGGTGACCGACGTCAACGGCGGCGCACAAGCGTTGGCCAGCGCCTCGGAAGAGGTGAGCGCCACCGCCCAGCAGCTCAGCCAGGCCGCCAGCGAGCAAGCTGCCGGTGTGGAAGAAACATCTGCGTCGATTGAGCAGATGACCAGCAGCATTGCGCAAAATACTGAAAACGCCAAGATCACCGACGGCATGGCCAGCAAGGCTGCCAAAGATGCCGCTGATGGTGGCGAAGCCGTCAACGCCACGGTCGAGGCCATGAAGCAGATCGCCAAGAAGATCGGCATCATCGACGACATCGCCGCTCAAACCAATCTGCTGGCCTTGAACGCGGCGATTGAAGCCGCCCGTGCGGGTGAGCACGGCAAGGGCTTTGCCGTGGTGGCTGCTGAAGTGCGCAAACTGGCCGAACGCAGCCAGGTCGCTGCGCAAGAGATTGGCGAAGTGGCCAGCAGCAGCGTCGAGCTGGCTGAAAAAGCTGGCAAGTTGCTTGATGAGATCGTGCCCAACATCCGCAAAACCAGTGATCTGGTGCAAGAGATTACCGCCGCCAGCACCGAGCAAAGCAGCGGCGTTGGCCAGATCAACAGCGCGGTAAGCCAGCTCAACCAGACCACGCAGCAAAACGCCAGCAGTTCTGAGGAACTGGCAGCCACGTCTGAAGAGATGAGCGGTCAGGCCGAACAACTGCAACAAACCATGAGCTTCTTCAAGCTCGACAGCATGGGTCATGTCGGCGGCGGCTTTGCGGTGCGCAAGAGCAGCGCTAGTAGCAAGAAGGCTGCACTGGCCAAAACCACTGCGCCCAAGGCCACCCCCAAGGCATCACTGGGCAGCAGTGCGGATCTTGACGAATCCCAGTTCACCAAGTTCTAAGTGAGGCCTGCCATGAGTAAGCTGGCCAAAAAAGACGCAAGATCAGTAGCTACCAAGGCAGATGCAGCAAGCGCTGTGGATGAAAAACAGTACCTGACCTTCATGCTCGGTGGCGAGATGTTTTCTTTGAGCATTCTGTGCATCAAAGAGATCATCTGGTACGCCAACCTGACCGAGGTACCGATGATGCCCGCGTGTATTCGCGGTGTCATCAACTTGCGCGGTGCGGTGGTGCCGGTGCTGGACTTGTCCAATCGCTTTAGCAAACCCTCAACCCCGGTGATCAAAAGCACTTGCATTGTGATTGTGGAGGTGCCCACCGCTGTAGAGGGCGAAACCCAGAACATGGGCGTGGTGGTGGATTCGGTGCAGGCGGTGCTGGAAATCCCCACCAGCGAGATTGAGCCAGCCCCGACCTTTGGTGCCAAGATCCGCAGTGAGTTCATTGAAGGCATCGCCAAGGTGGCGGGTAAGTTTGTGATCTTGCTTAATGTCGCCAAGGTGTTGTCGATGGAAGAAATCGGGCAATTGGGCGAAGTGGCCCAAATGGCAGAGTCAAGCTGACGGGATGCCAGGCTCGGAATGAACAAAATTTGATGGAGACAGAGATTGCAGGTCAAACCGATTTCAGATGCCGAGTTTGCCCAGTTCCAGCGTTTTATATTCGAGGCCGCCGGGATATCCATGGCCGATGCCAAAAAAGCCCTGGTCACCGGGCGGCTTGGCAAACGCCTGGCGTATTACCAGCTTGAGACTTTTGGTGAGTATTTCCGGCTGCTGACGTCGGGCCAGCAACCCGCCGAAGTGCAGATTGCGGTGGATTTGCTCACCACCAACGAGACCTACTTTTTTCGGGAAGGCAAACATTTTGACTTCTTGAAAGCCCAGGCCATCAAGGCGCGCAATGCCTCCCAGCCGTATCGGGTCTGGAGTGCTGCAAGTTCCAGTGGTGAAGAGGCCTACAGCATTGCCATGGTGCTGGCCGACTGCATGCAGACCACGCCGTGGGACATTGTGGGCACCGATATCAGCACCCGGGTACTCGAAGGCGCGCGCCGCGCGCTGTATTCGCTGGAGCGGGGCCGCCATATCCCGCCCGAATTCCTCAAGCGGTATTGCCGCAAGGGTCAGGGACAATACGACGGTATGCTGCTGGTCAACCCGGAGTTGCGCCAGCGGGTGGTGTTCCGCCACGCGAACCTCAACACCGCCTTGCCCGAGTTGGGCAAGTTTGACGTGGTATTTTTGCGTAACGTGATGATTTATTTCAACAATGAAACCAAGCGCCAGGTGGTGGCACGGGTGATATCGACCATCAAGCCGGGTGGTTACTTCTTTATCGGCCACTCCGAGAGCCTGAATGACATCAGCACGGCGGTGCAGATGGTGGCGCCGTCAATTTACCAAAAACCGGGTTGATATGGCGCGAATACCGGATTTGATGGATATATTTTTGTCGCCCGGCGAGCTGTTTGTGGGCGACGCGGGGTTTCAGATTAGAACCATTTTGGGCTCGTGTGTGTCGATCACGCTCTGGCACCCGATTTTGCGTATTGGTGGCATGTCGCACTTTTTGCTGCCGACCCGTGGCTCGGCCAACGGGTCTCCCGAGCTTGACGGTCGATATGGCGACGAGGCTCTGGAACTGATGTTTGCCGACCTCAATGCCCACGGTGCCAACCCGCTGCAATGTGAGGCCAAGGTGTTCGGTGGAGGCAACATGTTCCCAGGCAACCAGCATGCGCGTGGGCACAAAAACATCGGCATTGCGGTGGGTCAGCGCAACGGCGAGGCGGCGCGCGCGCTGCTGCAGCACCATGGCATCAAGCTGGTGACCGAAAGCCTATTTGGCGTGGGTCATCGGCAAATCATTTTTGATGTCAGCAAGGGTGATGTCTGGTCACGTCAGGTGCGGCCGTCTTCGGTTGAAATCGACGCAGAAACCTCGGCCCAAGGGAAATCAACAGGGAAATGATATGAGTCGAATCAAGGTCATGGTGGTGGATGATTCTGCGGTGGTACGGCAGGTGGTGGCCGGTTTGCTGGCTGCCGACCCTGACATTGAAGTGATCGCTGCGGTGGCCGACCCCATTTTGGCGATTGCCCGCATGAAGGTGCAATGGCCCGATGTGATTGTGCTCGACATCGAAATGCCGCGTATGGACGGCATCACTTTCCTCAAAAAAGTGATGGCCGAAAAGCCTACACCGGTGGTGATCTGCTCCACGCTGGTGGAGGCAGGCGCACAAACCTCCATGGCCGCACTGGCGGCGGGTGCCGTGGCCATCATCGCCAAACCCAAGGTGGGTTTGAAGCAGTTTCTCGAAGATGCGTCCGAAGACGTGGTGGGTGCAGTCAAGGCTGCGGCACACGCCAATGTCAAGGTGTTGCGCGCCAGTGCCAAAAACACGGCGGATGTGATCCTGAGCGCCGCCGACAAACATTCGGCCATGATCCAGACCACTGAGCGGGTGGTGGCTTTGGGCACCTCCACGGGTGGCACGCAGGCCCTTGAGGTGGTGCTGACCGCCTTGCCACGCGTCACGCCGGGCATTGTGATCGTGCAGCACATGCCCGAAAAATTTACCGCGGCCTTTGCCGAGCGCCTCAACAGCCTGTGCCAGATCGAGGTGAAAGAAGCACAAAACAACGACCGTGTCATCAACAGCCGGGCGCTGATTGCACCGGGTGGCAAACACATGCTGTTGCGACGCACTGGCGCGCAGTATTACGTCGAGGTGATGGACGGCCCGCTGGTGAACCGGCATCGCCCGTCGGTGGATGTGTTGTTCAGGTCGGTGGCCAAATGCGCGGGTGCCAATGCGCTGGGTGTGATCATGACGGGCATGGGTGACGACGGTGCGGCTGGTCTGGCCGAGATGCGCAAGGCCGGTGCCCGCACTGTGGGCCAAGACGAGGCCAGTTGTGTGGTGTACGGCATGCCCAAGGAGGCAGTGAAACGCGGCGGTGTGGAAAAGTCAGTGGCGCTGAACCTGATCGCGCGCGAGATCATGCAACAGCTCTCCGGGGTGATGGTGCGCTGATTGCCTGATGCTGTGCAAGCATTTGCCAAGCGTGCAAGGTTATAGTGAATGGTCTATTTGTTGGAGTAAGTGGATATGAGCATTGAATGGAAAGACAGCTACAAAATTGGCGACCCGGACGTCGACGAGCAACACGCACACTTGTTTGATCTGACCAATCAGTTCATCGCCGCTGACAGCCTGGGTGCGATGCGCGGA
>JAGOUM010000195.1 GCA_018061265.1 Rhodoferax sp.
TGCGCAGGCCACGCTCTTTGGTGTCGCGGCCCTTTTGCTGCCCGATCACCATACACGGCGTGCCGTTGAAGCGGGCCAGGCCACCGATGATGCTCAGTTCGTCCGCAAAATGCCGGTCACCATGCAGTTCCACAAAGTGGGTGAATATCTCGGTTACATAGTCCAGCGTATAGGGCCGCTCCGCATGGCGTGCAATTTTTGTGATCTGCCATGGCGTGAGGTCACTGTAGATGTCCTTGGTGAGCTGCTGGCTCTTTTTCGCCAATTGATTGATCTCGGCCGAAATGTCAACTGCCGATTCAGTCTGCACGTAACGCAGCTCTTCAATCTTGTTTTCCAGTTCTGCAATGGGGGTCTCGAAATCGAGGAAAGTCTTTTTAGCCAACGAAATTCTCCTGATTCAGGCGACAAAACAGGTGTCAGTATGAAACCGGCACCGGGTCCAGAGAGCGCCAAATATACCAAGTTGCCACGGTGCGGTACGGTGCCCAGGCCAGGGCCACCTCCCGCGCATCGCTGCGGCTCACCGTGTCACCCGAAAAATAACACTTGCTGATGCCATTGATTAGCCCGACATCGTCCAGCGGCAGGATGTCAGGACGCATCAGGTGAAAGATCAGAAACATCTCGGCGGTCCAGCGACCAATGCCGCGAATAGCCACCAGTTCGGTAATGATGGCCTCGTCATCCATACCTGCCCAATCGTCGACATGTAAGGCCCCTTGGTCAAAATGCAGTGCCAAGTCAACAATGTATTCCACCTTGCGGGCACTCAGGCCGGCAGCGCGCATGTCGTCGATCTTCAGGTGCAATACGTGTTGTGGCGTCATCAGCTCAGGTAACTTGACAAAGCGGTCCCACACAGTTTGTGCCGCCTTGACCGAAATCTGCTGCCCCACCACACTGCGAGCGAGCGTGGCAAACGGATCACCCCGGCTTTGCAAGCAGGCTTTGCCAAACTGCGGGATCAGGCGTTTCATGACCCGATCCTTTTTCACCAGATGACGGCAGGCTTCCTGCCAATAGGATGGCAGCGCAGAACAGCTTGCAATTTCAGTAGCACTCATGGCTTACAGGACATGCGCTAAAGGCATAAAACGCCATAAAAGCCTCACTTGACAACTTCCCAAGCGGTACCGGCGGCAGAGTCTTTTAGCACAATGCCCTGCGCCAGCAGGTCCTGCCGGATGCGGTCCGCCAGCGCAAAGTCTTTGGCAGCCTTGGCAGCTGCGCGGTCTGCAATTTGCTTTGCAATGGCTGCCTCATCCAGCACAGCGCCTGACTGCAAAAATGCCTTGGGCTCGCCTTGCAGCAAGCCCAGACATCCGCCCAAGGCCCTGAGCAGGCCCGCCGATGTGCTCGAGCGCGAGCGATTCACCTCGGAAACCAGATCAAACAGAACCGCGACCGCCTCGGGTGTGCCAAAGTCCTCGTCCATCGCCGCCTTGAAGCGGGCGGCAAAAGGATCTGACCAATCGATGGCTTGCAGAGGTGCCGGTGTCACCAGATCCAGCGCGGTGTACAGGCGCTTGAGCGCGTTGCGTGCGTCATCCAGATGTGCATCGCTGTAGCCCAGGTCACTGCGGTAATGGGTACGAACCAGCAGGAAACGCACGGTCTCGGCGTCGTATTTGGTCAGCACCTCGCGGATCGTGAAAAAGTTGCCCAGGCTCTTGGACATTTTCTCGTTGTCGAGTTGCAGCATACCGTTGTGCATCCAGATATGCGCCAGCGGCTTGCCGGAGGCCCCTTCACTCTGGGCAATTTCGTTCTCATGGTGGGGAAACTGCAAATCCACCCCTCCCCCGTGAATGTCGAAGGTTTCGCCCAAGGTCTGGCAGCTCATCGCCGAGCACTCGATATGCCAGCCCGGACGCCCCTTGCCGTAGTCAAAGCCAAGCGCCTGGGCATTCCACTTGGCATCCTCTGGCTCAGACTCTTTGGCGGCCTTCCACAACACAAAGTCGAGCGGGTCACCTTTGGCATCTTGCACCGCGACACGTTCTCCGGCGCGCAGTTCGTCAAGGGACTTGCCCGACAACTTTCCATACCCCGCGAACTTGCGCACCGCAAAGTTCACATCCCCGGAGGCCGCCTGGTAGGCCAAGCCTTTGGACTCCAGTTGCCTGATCAGGCCAAGCATCTGCGGCACGTACTCGGTGGCGCGCGGCTCCAGCGTCGGGGCCTCGATGCCCAGACGGCCAATGTCCTGGTGCATCACGGCGATCATTTCGTCGGTCAAGGCACGGATGCTGATGCCGCGCTCCAGCGCACGGCGGATGATCTTGTCATCAATATCGGTGATATTGCGTACATAGGTCACGCGGTAACCACTCACCTTGAGCCAGCGCTGAACCACGTCAAAGACCAGGGCCATGCGCGCATGACCGATGTGACACAGGTCGTAGATCGTCATGCCGCACACGTACATGCGGACATGCCCTGGCTCGATGGGGACAAAAACTTCTGGTACACGCGTCAGCGTGTTAAAAATACGCAAGCTCATGGATAAAAAATAGAATCGTGAGAAAACCCGGCCCGGGTTGCTGCGCCTGAAAAAGCAACACCCTCGGCTACAATAAAAGGCAGTATAAAGCCCCGCAACCCTGGGTTGCAGCTTCGTTCTACCCCCCCACCACTCTGACCATTGCCCATGAAGCTCATTCGCTCTGCCCTACCTTTTGCACTTCGCGCACTGACTTTGGTGCTGGCGTTTTCCGCCTTGCCCGGACATGCAGATGAGTATGCCGACGTCACGCAGCTGCTGCGTATCAACAAGCCCAACGACGCGTTGGCCATGGCGGACCGGTTTTTGGCAACCAAGCCTCAGGACGCGCAAATGCGTTTTCTCAAAGGTGTGATTCAGCGCACTCTTGGCAAACAGGCGGAGGCCATCGGCACCTTCACCAAACTCACCGAGGATTACCCGGAACTGCCCGAACCGTACAACAACCTGGCCGTGCTGTACGCCGGTCAGGGACAGTACGACAAGGCACGCGTCGCCCTGGAAATGGCTATCCGCACCAACCCGAGCTACGCCACCGCGCACGAGAACATTGGTGACGTGTATTCCCGGCTGGCCAGTCAGGCTTACAACAAGGCCCTGCAACTCGACGGCAGCAACCCGGCTGTACCGCCCAAGCTGGCGCTGATTCGCGAGATTTTCAAGCCCAACTTGCCCGGCGCGGCACCGGTCTCGCCCGCATCCATTGCAGCGGCCGCCGCTGCGTCGGCCAATGCTGCTGCTGCCAAGCCGGTTGTAGTGGCCGCCGCGCCGGTTAGCAAGCCCACACCTGCTGTGGCAGAGCCTGCCAAACCTGCAGTCACCGTTGCCGCCGCCCCACCCGTGGTGGCACCTGTGGCCAGCCCAGCCCCGGCACCGGCGAAACCTGAGGTGCGCCCCACCGCCGACGCCGTCAAACTGGAGGGTGTCGAGACGGCCGTACAAGCCGGGGCACAGGCCTGGGCTGACAAGAACATGCAGGCTTATCTTGCGGCCTACGTTCCACAGTTCGCACCAGCTGGACAGTCCCATGGCGCCTGGGCCAAAGAGCGCACCGCGCGCATCGTTGGCAAATCCAGCATCAGTGTGGAGCTGAGCGACCTGAGTGTTTCAGTTGACGGTGACAAGGCGGTCGCCAAGTTCCGCCAGGCTTACAAGGCGGACAGCCTCAATGTCAACAGCCGCAAGGTGCTGGAGTTGCAGCAGACAGGTGGTCGCTGGCTGATCACCAAAGAGGTGTCAGGCAACTGAAGCGGGCACGGTTGTTGCTCTCATGGCGGCTCTGGCCGCCAATTTTTTTGATTCAAACACCTTGTCTGTGATATCCGTCCGAATGCGTGCCATGCTGCTGGCGATCTGCCTTGCGTTGGGAGGTAGCCAAGCCATTGGTGCGCCAGAGCGGAAAAAAATGGATGCCAGGCCGAGCACCAACCAGAAGCAGTCAGCGCCACCACGACAGGCTTTACTGTCAACACCGCTGCTAAAGGATGGTGTGGCCGAAGCGAGGCTGATCGAGATCTACCGGCTGATTGGTCAATCAGACACCCGGGCCGCGCTGGGGCTGGCGGAAAAGCTGGTGAAGGACTTTCCCGACTTTGCTTTGGCACAATTGGCTTACGGTGATTTGTTGTTCGCCCAAACCCGGCCGATCGAGCGGTTTGGCAATGTCCCGGCCGCCGATCTGAGAAAAGCCACACCGGCGCTGAATGAACTTCGGCTGGAATCCCAAATGCGTATGCGTGCGCTGCGCGAACGTCCGCCACCCAATGCGTTGCCTGCCGAGATACTTAAGCTGTCGCCACTCAACAAACATGCAATTGCGGTTGATGCCTCAAGGGCGCGCCTGTACCTGTTTCAGAATCTGCCCGATGGCCCCAAGCTGGTGGCCGACTATTACATCTCGGTGGGCAAGTTGGGCATTGACAAAGAAGCCGAAGGTGATTTGCGCACCCCGTTGGGGGTGTATTTCATCACCAGCCAGCTTGATCCGCGGACGCTAAAGGATTTTTATGGCATTGGTGCTCTGCCCATCAACTACCCCAACATGCTGGATCTGCGACGTGGCAAGACCGGCAAGGGTATCTGGCTACACGGGACGCCGCCGGGTCAGTTCTCTCGTCCCCCGCAAGACAGTGATGGCTGTATTGTGCTGGCCAACCCGGACTTGGAGCGTATTCTGAAAACGGTGGAGATTCGCAGCACCCCGGTGATTATTGCCCGTCAGTTGAACTGGATTCCGCAACTCAGCACCCGAGTCCTGT
>JAGOUM010000196.1 GCA_018061265.1 Rhodoferax sp.
AAAATCGGCATGGCGATTTGCGATGTCAACATGCCAAAAATGAACGGCATTGAGTTTGTCAAGGCAGCCAAGGCCCTGCCAGCCTACCGATTTTTGCCCATTTTGATGCTCACCACTGAATCGCAGGAAGCCAAGAAGGAAGAGGGTAAAGCCGCAGGCGCCAAGGCTTGGATGGTGAAACCCTTCTCGCCCAGTTCCATGCTGAATGCTGTTTCAAAGCTCTGTTTACCCTGAGTGCTACTAAAGTAAATAACGAACATTCATGATTCGGGGTGCTGCGCATTGCGAATCAGGAAAGTTGGCTGATTAATTTTCCAGACGACATGCGGCCAAGGCGAAAGCACTTGAGTTCGTATGAATGAGTTCACAAGAAACTCACACCACAACGAGGATACAGACATGCCCCAACCGTTTGAGTTACCCGCTGAGTTAAATATTTACAGCGCTGTGGAAACACGCGACACCTTGCTGGCGTGGGTGTCAGAGCACACTGCCAAGGCTGGCGGCCAGCTTGAAATTTCGGCCAAACGGGTTGATTCAGTGGACGGCTCTGGCCTGCAATTGCTGGCTGCCCTGTCCAACATGGACATCAGCTGGCGGCTGGTCGAAACCAGTTCGGTTTTCAGCGAAGCTTGTCAGACCATGGGGCTGGCCAGTTGGCTGGATTCGCGGTACTTGAAATCTGATCTTGCGGGGGCAAAGCCATGAGTTATTCCGACAACGATGCCGATCAGGACTTTATTGCCGCCGCGCTGCCGGCCTTTATCAGCGAGGCCGTTGAGCAGACCGAAGCCATCGAGACACTGCTGCTTGAACTTGAAGAGCAGCCTGACAACCGCGAACTGCTCGATTCACTTTTTCGCTGCGCCCACACGGTTAAAGGTTCAGCCGGAATTTTTGGGCTCAACAAGGTGGTGGAGTTCACTCACCACGTGGAAACGCTGCTTGACCAGATGCGCGAGGGACAGATTGTTCTGGACCCCAGGCTCAGCACCTTGTTGTTGCGCTGCAATGACCAGATCAAGCTGCTGGTGGCCACTGCAACGGATGAAGCGGCCGATACGCCAGAGCAAAAAGATGAGCGTGCCGACCTGGTCATTCAATTGCGTGCGCTGACCGAAGCGCCCGCCCAGACCAAAGCCAGCCCCGGTGCACCAGCGGCCACGCCGGTTGCCGTTGGCGGACTGACACGCTGGACCATCTCCGCCCGCTTTGGCCCTGAAACGTTTCGCAATGGCATGGACCCGCTGTCCATTGCACGTTATCTGGCAGGCATGGGCAAAGTTCTGTCCATGCGCTGCGGAATCGAGGCGGTACCTTCGCTGGCAAATTTGAATCCCGAGACCTGTTACCTGAGCTTTGGCATGGAGCTGGAGTCGGCCGCCAGCCGGGAAGAAGTGGAAGGTGCTTTCAGTTTTGTGGCGGACGATTGCCAGCTTGACGTCAGTGCGCCGGAGACGCACGAGCAAAAACTGGCGCGCCAGCTAGAAGAAATGCCGGAAACCCCGAGGCTGGGCGATATGCTGGTCTCCGTGGGCGCACTCACGCAGGATCGCTTGAGCGAAGTGCTCAGCACCCAGCAGCAAAGCCGTGGCATGCCCCAAATGCCCAAGTCAAAGATTGGTGATTTGCTGGAAACACAGGCTGGAGTTGCGCCAGAGGTGGTGGCTGCGGCGCTGGGCAAGCAGCAAAAGTTGCGTGAATCGAGCAGCGCCGGGGAAGAAGGGCGCTACATCCGCGTGCAGGCCGACCGGCTGGATGCGGTGATCAATCTGCTGGGCGAGCTGGTCATAGCAGGCGCGGGTGCCACGCTGTTGGCACGCGAAGCTGGTGAAGTGGCTCTCACGGAAGCCAATCTTCACATGAACAGCCTGATTGAGGAAATCCGCAATGGCACGCTGGGCCTGCGCATGGTGCCGGTGGGCGAGACCTTCAGCCGCTTCCGGCGTGTGGTGCGCGATACGGCTTCCAGTCTGGGCAAAGAAGTCAACTTTGAAATTGTGGGCGGTGAAGCGGAGCTGGACAAGTCCATGGTCGAGAAAATTGCCGACCCGCTGATGCATTTGGTGCGCAATTCGCTGGACCACGGTCTGGAGCCGCCACAAGAGCGGCTGGCCGCAGGCAAGCCCAGTGCCGGTCGTTTGACTTTGAGTGCACAGCATGAAACCGGCTCCATCCTGATTCGCATTGAAGACGATGGTCGGGGCATCAACCGCGAACGGGTATTGCAACGGGCCTGGAACCGTGGTTTGGTGGAGCAAGGCGTCGTGCCCAGCGACGATGCCATCAACATGCTGATTTTTGAACCCGGGTTTTCAACCGCCGAACAGGTGACCAACCTGTCCGGGCGCGGTGTCGGCATGGATGTGGTGCGCCGCAATATTGAAGCCCTGCGCGGATCGCTGAAGCTGACCAGCAACCCCGGACAAGGCTTGCAGGTTGACATTCGCCTGCCGCTGACCCTTGCCATCATTGACGGATTTTTGGTCGGCGTGGGTGGTTCCAAATTCGTACTGCCGCTGGAGTCGGTGGTGGAAGTCATTGAAGCCGGAGGCAGTCATGTCAAGGTGGACAAAACCGGACGACATTGTCTTGAGCTGCGTGGTGCCGTGCTGCCGGTGGTGCGCCTGCGCACCCTGTACAGCGTGGAGTCCACCCACACGGATCGCGTCAGCGTGGTGGTGGTGAATTCCACGCGCGGTAAATATGGCATAGAGGTCGAAGTGTTGCTGGGCCAGCAGCAAACGGTCATCAAGCCACTGGGGCGATTGTTCAAAACCTTGCGCGGCATCTCGGGCTCCAGCATTTTGGGCAGCGGTGAAGTGGCCCTGATTCTGGACGTGAACTCCTTGGGCTCGCTGGTGACTGCCGAAAAAGCGCCCGGTGTCGCCATGGCTGGCGAATCCACGGCCCTGTAGACCTCCTGGATGCACTCGTGTACATCGGATAAGTTGGCTTGAGCCTACCTTCAACTATTGAAAGCAAAGCAGCATGAACAAGAACTCTCCCTCGTGGTTTTCGCAACTTTTCAATGGCGCGCAGCTGTCACGGCGTATTGCCGAACTTGAGGCCGAACTCAAGGTGCGCACCGACATCATGAACCTGACGAGCATCGTCTCAGAAGCCGACAAGAAAGGTGACATTGTCAGCATCAACGAAAAGTTCATTGAAGTCTCCAAATACAGCCGCAATGAGCTGGTGGGTCACCCGCACAGCACCACCCGCCACCCGGACATGCCCAAGGAGACCTTCAAGCAAATGTGGTCCACCATTGGCCGGGGTGATATGTTCCGCGGTGTGATCAAAAACCGCGCCAAAGATGGCACGCCCTACTATGTGGATGCCGTGGTAGCCCCCATTTTGGGCGACAACGGCAAGCCCATGAAATACCTGGGTGTTCGCTACGACATCACAGAAACCGAAATCGAGCGCCACAACGCACGCGGCATCATCAATGCTATTGACGCGTGTTACGCCTACATTGAATTCGATTTGGGCGGGCATGTTCTCAAGGCCAACAAGAATTTTTTGCAGACCATGGGTTATCAAAACGATGAAATCGTGGGCAAGCACCACCGCATGTTTTGTGAGCCGGCAGTTTCCAATGCACCGGGCTATCAGCAGTTCTGGCGCGATCTAAATGACGGAAAATCCCATCGTGATGTGTTCAAGCGTGTGACCAAAACGGGGCAGCAGGTGTCTTTGCAGGCGGTTTACGCCCCCGTCACCGATGAAATGGGCCGTGTGGTCAAGATTGTAAAAATCGCCACCGATGTCACGGCAGAGGTCAATGCCAACACCATGCTGCGCAACGCGGTGGAGCAAGCGCAAGCGGTCACCAGCGCTGCCATGAAGGGCGATTTGTCGCAGCGCATTCCGCTGGAGGGTAAGAGCGGCCCGATTGAGTCCTTGTGTGCGGGGGTTAATTCGCTGATGGAAACGACCTCGGTAATTTTTTCAGATGTGGTGCGCGTGTTTGGCGCGCTGGCGGCGGGTGATTTGTCCCAGCGCATCACCCGTGACTACGCGGGCACCTTTGGACAGCTCAAGAGTGATGCCAATGCAACCAGTGAAAAAATTGCCGGCATCATTGACGACGTGGGCCGGGTGTTTTCGGGCATGGCCAGCGGTGATCTCACGCAGCGCATCACACGCAACGCGGAAGGCATCTTCGATCAGGTCAAGCACGACGCCAACACCAGCTCCGAAAAACTCGCCAGCATCATCGAAGAGGTACGCGGCGCTGCGGATGCCCTGACGGGGGCGGCCAATCAGGTCAGTGCCACCGCCCAATCCCTGTCACAAGCCGCCAGTGAACAGGCGGCCAGTGTCGAACAAACCACCGCCTCAATTGACGTGATGTCGGCTTCTATCAGCCAGACCAGTGACAACGCCAAGGTGACCGATGGCATGGCCACCAAGGCCAGCAAGGAGGCCACTGATGGTGGCTCGGCGGTGAGCCAGACGGTGGTGGCCATGAAGCAGATTGCCGCCAAAATCGGCATCGTGGACGACATTGCCTACCAGACCAATCTGCTGGCTTTGAATGCCGCCATTGAGGCGGCCAGGGCGGGCGAGCACGGCAAAGGTTTTGCCGTGGTGGCCGCCGAAGTACGCAAGCTGGCCGAACGCAGCCAGCAAGCCGCCAAAGAGATTGGCGAGTTGGCGGGCAGCAGCGTTTCCACAGCAGAGCGGGCAGGCAAGCTGCTTGATGAAATTGTGCCCAGCATCCAAAAAACGTCCGA
>JAGOUM010000067.1 GCA_018061265.1 Rhodoferax sp.
CCAAGTTACGCCAGGCGGCCACAGCGCACATGACAATGCTGGAGCAAACGCCTGAGCGAGTGATTGGCTACTTTCAGGATCGGTACGTCAAGTATGCAGCTTAAAACTTCATCGGGCCGGATCAATAAGGCCGCTGGGCCTGGTGCACCTCAAGGGGCAATCAGCGCATTAAGCCCTTGCAAGTCATCGGTGCTGAGGGTGCCATTGGCCTGGCGCAGTTTCAGGCTACCGACCAGTACGTCGTAACGCGCCTTGGCGAGCTTGGCCTTAGTGTCAAAAAGCTGGCTTTGTGAATTGAGTACATCGATATTGATGCGCACCCCCACCTGGTAGCCCAGTTTGTTGGCGTCCAGCGCACTCTGGCTTGAGGCTTCAGCAGCCTCCAATGCCTTGACTTGCCCCAGCCCGGACTGCACGCCAAAAAACGCGGTGCGTGTGGCCTGGGCGACAGCGCGGCGAGCACCTTCCAGGTCGGTACTTGCCTTTTCTTCCAGCGCCAGAGTTTCCTTGATGCGGTTTTGTGTCGCGTAACCCGCAAACAGGGGCAAGTTGAATGCCAGCCCGATGGCTGCCACATTGCTGCGGTAGTCCTGCGTGGTGCTGGATGATCCATTGTTTTGCGTGATGTTGTAGCTGCCCGTCAGGTCCAGCGTCGGCAGATGCCCGGCCTTTGCTTTTTGGGTCTCAAGCTGTGCCACCTCAAGTGCCAGCTGTGCCTGCAGCACGTTGGGATGTTTTTCCTGGGCAAGCGCGACCCAGACACCAACGTCGGCCGGACTGACCGGACTGATGCCCGCAGACGCTTTAAGCGGTTTTGGTGCAGCATCAAGTTTGCCAGTGAGTTGGTCAAGCGCAAGTTTTTTTACCCGAAGGTCGTTGTCAGCAGCGATCTCCTGCGCGATCACCAGGTCGTACTTGGCCTGAGCTTCCCGGGTGTCGGTGATGGTGGAGGTGCCGACTTCAAAGTTGCGTTTTGCCGAGGCCAACTGCTCGGAGACCGCTGCCTTTTGAGCCTTGATGAACGTCAGGGTCTCGGCAGAAGCCAGTACGTCGAAATACCCTTGACTGACACGCACGATCAAGTCCTGCTCGGCCGCTGTCAACAGGGCCTTGGCGATCCCGATCAGTTTGCTGCCCTGTTGGGCTGTGGCACGGTTGGCCGGTCGGTAAAGGGGCTGGGAGCCGCTTACCGTGGCCGACTGGCTGCCAAAACCACCTCGATCAAAGCCGCTGGTGTCGCTTGAAACATGGGTGCGGTTCATGCCCATGGCCAAATTGGCACTGGGCAGGACAGCGGCCTGCGCCTGATCGGCCTTGGCCAGATTGGCGTCGTACTGCAGCCGTGCTGACTGGTAGCTGGCATCGAAACCGCGAGCAGATTCGTACAAATCACTCAGGTTCTGTGCGACTGCCGGCCCTGTCAAAACACAGGCAATTGCCAAAATAAGTGGATGCAGACGGAATGTGTTCATGTTGGGCACGAAAGTAGAGGGCAAAAAAGGAAACAAGGTTGGATGCAACGTTGACCGGGTTGACCACGTCAGTAGCGAGGCACGGTCGGATCAAGTTCCGCCGACCAGGCGTAAATGCCACCGGCAATATTGGCGACATGATCAAAGCCACGGGCTTTTAAAAAACTTGCGACCTGCATGCTGCGTCCACCGTGATGACACAGGCAGGCGACGGGACGGTGAGGGTCGAGCTCGTGCAGGCGCGGCGGGATCACCCCCATTGGAATGCTGATCAGCTCGAACCCATCGGCCTTGACACTCGACATGCGCAGCTCATAGGGCTCACGTACGTCAAGCACCACCGGCTGGCCATGCTCGCGCACCGACTCCAGCCAGTCGGCAAGCTGCGCCGGTCGAATTTGGGTCAACATGTCAGAACTTGAATCCTGAGGGTTGCGGGAAGTTTTGCAGGCGCGGTGCGTTGTCGTCCCATTTCTCGTCGGTTTTGAAGTTGTTTTCGCTGGTTCGGGTGATCACGCAGGCATGCATGATGGGCTCGTCACCCACAATGCCCACCAGACGACCGCCGATTTTGAGTTGCGCCAGCAAGGTATGAGGTACTTCAACGACCGAGCCACCCAGAAGAATGACGTCGAACGGACCGTCAGCGGGTGCTCCACCAGCGCCGTCAGCCTGGCGTATTTCAGCGTTGCGCACGCCCGCCCTTTGAAGGTTGGCCCGAGCACAGTCTGCCAGTTCCGCGCTCAGTTCCAGCGAGATCACCCGCTGCGCCTGGTTGGCCAACAACGCGGTCATAAAACCGGACCCCGCGCCGATCTCAAGTACCTTGTCGCCGGTTTGAACTGCAGCATCCTGCAGCAGGCGGGCCTGCACACGTGGTGGCAGCATGGCCTGGCCTGAACCCAGTGGAATTGCCATGTCCGCAAAGGCCATCCCTTTGTAGCTGGTCGGTACAAATTCTTCGCGTTTGACTGTGGAAAGTAGTCCCAACACGGCAGAGTCCGCCACGTCCCAGGGGCGGATTTGTTGCTCAATCATGTTGAAGCGGGCTTGTTCTAGGTTTTGCAAGTTCACTTTTTACTCCAGGGGGTATGGTAGCGGTAAGTTTCAATTTTAACTGCCGGGCAGGTCATTCACCGACGAAGTCTATGGCCTTTACCGAGGATTTACGGTAACGGTTGCGCAGCCATTGCGCCAGGTCGTCCATGTAGCAATACACCACCGGCACCACCACCAGCGTCAGCAGCGACGAGGTGATCACTCCGCCAATCACCGCCTGTCCCATGGGTGCGCGCATCTCGGCGCCCTCAGACAGGGCAAAGGCCAGCGGCACCATGCCAAAAATCATCGCCAGCGTGGTCATCAGAATTGGCCGCAGGCGCACCTTTGCGGCCAGCAGCAGGGCCCGATGGCGCGGCAGGCCTGGCACCGTTCGACCCAGGTCGTCGGTGTGCTCGCTGCGCGCGCGAATGGCAAAGTCCACCAGCAAAATCGCATTCTTGGTAACCAGGCCCATCAGCATCACGACGCCAATCACCGAGAACATCGATAGCGTTGAGTTAAACATCAACAGCGCCAGCACCACACCGATCAAGGTCAGCGGCAGCGCCGTCATCAGCGCCAATGGCTGGAAAAAGCTTTTGAATTGGCTGGCCAGAATCATGTAGATGAAGATCACCGCCATGACCAGTGCCGAGAGCGCATAGCCGAAGGCCTCGGCCATGTCTTTGACCGAGCCACTGAACTTGTAGCCGTAGCCCGGTGGCATGGCAATACCGTCCATGGCCGCGCGGATGTCGGCTGACACTTCGCCGGCAGAACGCCCAGACACATTGCCGGTGATGGCCACCTCGCGCGTCAGGTCACGCCGGTTGATCTGATTCGACCCGGTGGCCTCGACCACCTGGGCCACCTGGTCTAGCCGCACCACCCGGCTGCTGCCGTCGGCATTCACCCCCAACACCAGTGGCACGCCGGCCAGGTCAGCGGTCTGGTTGCGCGCTGGTGGTGCCAAGCGTACATTGACGTCGTAGGTCTGGTCGTCTGGCGCCTGCCAGTTGCCCACGGTTTGTCCAGCCACCAGGGTGCGCAGAGAGGCACCAATCTGCGCTACGCTCAAACCCAGGTCCGAGGCCACATCGCGGCGCACCTCGACTTCCAGCGTGGGTTTGTCAGGTTTGAGCGATGAGTCAATGTCCACCAACCCGGCCACCGGACGGATGCGCTCCAATGCCACGGCCGTCAGACGCGACAACTCGCCCATGTCGGCGCCCTGAATCGAGAAAGAAATCTGTTTTTGCCCGCCCACCGGGTCGAGCAGACCAACATGGGTGACGCTGATGCCGGGCACCTCACGCAATTTCTGCCGCAACATCACCGACATGTCATCAACGCTGCGACTGCGCTGCTTGCGGTCGACCAGGCGGATGTAGATGCTGGCGTACATTTTCCCGGCAGCGTTGCCTGTGTTGATGGTGGTGAGGGTGTAGCGCACCTCGGGCAAGGCGCGAATGAGCGCATCGACTTGCCGTGCGCGTGCTTCGGTGACTTCCAGCGATGAACCCACCGGCGTGTGAAAGGTCAGGTTGGTCTCCGAGAAGTCCGACTTGGGCACAAACTCGGTGCCCAGCAGCGGCACCATAAACACGCTGCCAATAAAAATGGCCAAAGCAATGGCCAGCGTGCTGAGCTTGTGCGCCAGCGCCCACATCAAAATGCCTTGGTACACCTCCACCAGCGTCTCGGTGCCATGGTCAAACAGCGCGGTGATGCGGCCAATGGTCTTGTCGTAAAACGTCACCGGCTTGTGGTGTTTGCCGTGCGCCTCGATGCTCGGGTCGTGCCAGATGCTCGACAACATCGGGTCTAGCGTGAAGCTCACAAACATCGAGATCATGACTGCTGCCACGATGGTCAGGCCAAATTCATGAAAAAACTTGCCGATGATGCCGCCCATGAAACCAATCGGCAAAAACACCGCCACGATCGACATGGTGGTGGCAAACACCGCCAGCCCGATCTCACGCGTGCCGTCCATTGCCGCATCAAACGCACCCTTGCCCATTTGCACATGGCGCACGATGTTCTCGCGCACCACGATGGCGTCGTCTATCAGCAGCCCCACACACAGGCTCAGCGCCATCATGGTGATCATGTTGACGGTAAAGCCCAGCAGGTTCATGAAGAAAAAAGTGCTGATCAGCGCAATCGGCAGCGTCAGCCCGGTGATCACGGTCGAGCGCCACGAGTTCAAAAACAAAAACACGATCAGGATGGTAAGCAGCGCGCCTTCGATCAGTGTTTGGCGCACATTGGCCACCGAGACGCGGATTTGCCGCGAGCCATCGGTAATCTGAGTCAGCTTCACACCGGGCGGTAACTGGGTTTGCAGCTCGGCCAGCGTCTTGTTCAGGCCATCGACCACACCAATCGTGTTTTCGTCCTGCGATTTCTGCACATTCAACAGCAGGGTACGCTCGCCGTTGTAGAGCGCCAGGCTTTCTACCTCTTGGGCGCCGTCGGCCACGCGCGCCAC
Source organism: Rhodoferax sp. (assembly GCA_018061265.1). Classification (GTDB taxonomy): domain Bacteria; phylum Pseudomonadota; class Gammaproteobacteria; order Burkholderiales; family Burkholderiaceae_C; genus Rhodoferax. The sequence goes on from JAGOUM010000067.1 coordinate 5,008, forward strand.
TTGCTCGACGCGGATGGGTGCGCCATTTTTGCGGGTGATGATGATGCGGCCAAAGTCTTCCGGGCGCTGCACCCGTGCGGCAATCTGGATAACCCGGTCTTGTTCCGCTGAGCGGATGCTGCCCACCGGAAAGTCCTGATTTTCGTTGCGCACGGCGCTGGCCACCTGTTCGGGGGTTATGCCAAAGGCATCGAGCGCCTGCGGGTTGAGGTAGATGTTGATCTCGCGTTTGCTGCCACCCACCAGCGTCACCGAGCCGACACCACGCACGTTCTCCAGCCGTTTTTTGAGTGTCTGTTCGGCCCAGTTGGTCAATTCAACCGGGTTCATCGCCGCGCCGGCGCTGGCATCGGGCAACACCGCCACCGACCAGATGGCGCGGCTGGCAGGGTCAAACCGCAGCACGCGCGGCTCTTTGACTTCGGTGCGCAGACTGGGGCGAACAGAGGCCACTTTCTCGCGCACATCATCCGCAGCCTTGCGCCCGTCGATGTGCAGGCCAAACTCGATGATCACCACCGACTGGCCTTCGTAGGAGCGCGAGGTCAGCGCGTTGATGCCGGCAATGCTGTTGACGCCTTCTTCGAGTTTTTTGGTGACCTCACTCTCTACAATCTCGGGCGAGGCGCCAGGGTAGTCGGTGCTGATCACCACGACCGGAAAGTCGACATTGGGAAACTGGTCCACGCGCAGGCGCTGCATCGAAAACAGGCCCAGCACCACCAAGGCGGCCATCACCATGGTGGCAAACACCGGGTTGCCCAGGCTGACGCGGGTGAACCACATTCAGGGCGTTCCGGGGGCGCTGCTGGTCTGGATGACCGGTGTACCGGCGCGCAAGGCACCGAGCGATCCACTGAGAGCCACGCCACCGTCGGGTACACCCTCGATGGCGACCATGGTTTGACCCCCCATTTCGCCCCTTAGCCCAATAACAACGGGTATATGAACCACCTGGTTTTGTAGCAACACCTGCACGTAGGGTTCGGGTTTGTCTGTTCGCACCGCGCTCAGCGGCAGTGCCAGAACACGCCGGCTGCCCGTCATGAGCAAGCCCTGGGCGAACAAACCATGGCGCAAGCCGCTGCCGGGTGTGATGCTCAGATAGACCACCACTGCGCGACTGCCGACGCTGGCGCTGGGGTTGATGCGGACTACCCGGGCGCTGGCCGCAGGTGCGCCGCCGTCAAGAAACAGTTGTGCTGTCTGTCCCACACGCACCCGCAGCGCATCGGCGCTGCTCAGCGCGATCTCCAATTCCAATTGGCTGAGATCCACAATCTCCAGCACCCGGGTGTCCACCGCCAGGCGTTCGCCGCTTTGCACCAGACGCTGCGACACCTGACCGCTGATCGGCGCACGCAACACCGTGTCATCGAGCGACTTGGCTGCCAAATCCACACTGGCCTGCACTGCAGCCAGATTGGCGTGTGCGGCCGCCAGATTGGCCTGCGCGGTTTCCAGCGCTGTACTGGAGATGAAGCCTTGTGAGACCAGCGCGCGGCTGTTGTCAAAGCTGCGCTGGGCAATGTCCACTTGGGCACGGGCCGCCTGCGTCTGGCTTTGTGACTGGTTCAGCCGTGCGGCGGATTCCTGCGGATCAATGCGGGCCAGCACCTGGCCGCTCTTGACTGCATCACCTTCTCGCATCTGAAGTCCCTGCAGTTCGCCGGGGATGCGTGCCTTGACAAATGCGGTATGGACCGCTTTGACGGTGCCAGAAAATGCCAAGGTCAAGGGCAGATCGACCGCTTTGACAGTCACCAGGTCGGCCGGACGCAATGCCAGAGCAACGGGCGCTTTCTGTGCCTGTTGCTGTGCAGCCAGCGCTGCCTGCTTGTTGTTTCGCGCTGCCAAGGTGCGCCAAATCCCAGCGGCCAGCAAGGCCACGATGACGATCCCAAGCGCCCATTTCAACCAAGCTTTCATATGTCGCCTGTCTCCATCCCTGAGAGGTTTGGTGCGCCTGCCAAAGCAAAGCCTGAAATCAGCACGTCGTACTGTGCCGCCAGGAACTGACTTGGGTCGAGTTGTGCCAGCATGTCACAGCAGGTGCCCAAAGAATGTTTGGACATTGCCAGAAAAAGCAGCGGTGCCAGCACCATCAGCACACCATATTGAAGGTCCATGGGGCGGAACTCCCCGCGGTCTATACCGCGGCGCAGCACTCGCTCAATCAATGCACTGCCGGGCCGCATCACTTCATGCTGGTAAAACGAAGCCAGCTCGGGAAAGTTATGCCCCTCACTCATCATCAGTTTCGGGATGCCCGACGCCTTGGTGGCACCAATACGGTCCCACCAGCTGTGCAGGCAGAAATGCAGCATCTCACGCGAGCTGCCGGCAAACTCATCAATCTCCTGATCCCACTCCGCAAACCGGCCAGAGATGTTCTTGCGCACCACCGCTTTGAAGAGATCCTCCTTGCTTGGAAAATACAGAAATAAGGTGCCTTTGGAGACGCCGGCGCGTTTGGCAACTTCCTCAACCCGGGTTGCGGCGTAGCCTTTTTCAACAAACAGATCCAGTGCCGCATCGAGCAGTTCACCCGGTCGGGCATCTTTGCGCCGCTCGTGGCGCACGGGTGCATCGGCAAGAGTTTCTTCTGCAAATATGGTGTCGGGAGAGGTGGACATAAATTACTGACTCGGTGGTTATTAATATAGCGTTTACCATCTGCGTTGTCAATTTGTCTGCTGTCAAATTTGCCCGACGGATATCACTCGGGCAAAACGTCCCTGCAGCTGTAGAAGTGCAATTGGGCTGCACAGGACATATCGTTCGTTTGGCATTATTCTGGTGCTGCAGCTCGCATGGGTTTATCAGCGCAACAAGATTCATAGGAGCCTGACCTTGAACAATGAAGCAAAAACACAATCGATCGTGCTGGGTGGCGGCTGTTTCTGGTGCCTGGACGCTGTTTATGTCAACGTGCAGGGTGTGCAGTTGGTGGAGTCCGGCTACAGCAACGGAACAGTAGCAAGACCAAGTTATGAGCAGGTCTGTGGTGGCAATACCGGGCATGCCGAGGTGGTAAAACTGGTGTTTGATCCTCAGGTCATCAGCCTGCGCGAAATACTGGAGATCTTTTTTGTGATTCATGACCCGACGACGCTGAACGCCCAGGGGAATGATCATGGAACCCAGTACCGCAGCGGTATCTACTATACGGATGTGACGCAGCAGGCCACGGCTCAGCAGGTGCTTGATGAGTTGACTCAAAGTGGGGTGTATGCCCGACCCATCGTTACAGAGTTGCAGGCCTTGCAAAACTATTGGCCTGCTGAGGAATACCACCAGGACTTTTTCGCCCGCAATCCACACCAAGGCTACTGCCTGGCGGTGGCTGTACCCAAAGTGGCCAAATTCCGCAAGACTTTTGCGCGCTTGCAAAAGACCTAGGACACCAGCCCTGACGGCTGGGTTTTCTAGTGTGTGGCGAGTTCTGCGAGGGTGTCCAGACGCATGAGTTCCTCGTGCGCCCGCAACAGTTGCAACGTTTGATCCGCATCGGCCTTTAGTCGTTGACACCAGGCCTCAACAAGCTCACCCGCCACTGGATGCGGCGGAAAGTGGATATGCGATGTGATTCGGGCCACGGTTTGACCAGCGATGCCGGCTTCCAGCAGGGCGGAGGTAAACCGGGCCGCGGCATCACCCTTGCGAAAGGCATGCAGGTTGGCATTAACGATGCGCTCACCCTTGCGTTCAAACAGCGCACGAATCTGCGTTTCAATCAGTTCCATGGGCAAGGGCAGGTGCATGGCGGCCGCACCAAGCGCCACCACGTTTTGCGCCTTGATGGTGCCGGCCTTTTGCGCCAACCTTGTGGCATCGAGTGCCACCAGCCGGGGTGCTGAAAACAGCACCCGGTACACCTCGTCCATGGGTGGATAGTTGCTGACATTGAGCATCGGTGTGATGTCACTCACGATCCAGCCGTCAGGTTTGAGCAACTGGGTGTAGCGCAGTGCCTCCAGGGGCTCGATTGACAGCAGCAGGCTGGCATGCCCTTGGGCAATCAGGTCACTGTTAATGGGCTGGTCCGACATACGAACAAAGGCTGACACCGCACCTCCGCGCTGCGCCATGCCATGCACTTCGGATTGTTTGACATAGAGGCCTGCCTCGTGTGCCGCGCGGTCCAGCACGGCGGCAATGGTCAGCACCCCTTGGCCTCCGACACCGGCTATCACCAGATCAAAGTTCATGCTGCCACCACCGCGAAGTCAAGTTTGTGTGCTTTGAGTTCCTTGATTTCCTTGGCGTAAGTGACGCAGGCGCGCCGCGCCACAATGACCGACAGGCCCTGGTGTGCCAGCTCTTCACGGATAGTGGCCATGGTCTGGTGTTTCTTGTGGGCAGTGGGTTCCACGATGCGAATGTGTTTGCGTGCTACGCCCAGCCCGGCCACCAGGTCCACCACCTCTTCGTCCGTGGCCATGGTGGGCTGGCCTCCGGTCATGGCCACAATGCTGTTGTCCAGAATGAACACCTTGATGTTGCTGTTTTCACGCGCCGCGTCCAGCATCGGGGCCATGCCCGAATGGGTAAAGGTACCGTCGCCGATCACACACAGGCTCGGGTTCATGCCGGCGTGCGCCGCGCCAATGGCCATGCCAATCGATGAGCCCATGCACAGGCAGGAGTGAATCGCCTGGTGCGGCTCAAGGTAACCCAGTGAATAACAGCCAATGTCGCCCATCACGCGAACCCCCGCACCCAGATCGGCAATCACCTCCTTGATGGCAATGTAGGCATCGCTGTGCGGGCATTTGTCGCACAGACGCGGCGGGCGACCCACCAGCACGTCCGCCAGACCGGCAAGCTGCAAGGAGGGCTCCACCGCAAGTCCAAAACAGGGCTTGATGGAGTCCTGGCTGAGCTCGCCGATGCGCGGCAAGTCGCCGGTGAGCTTGCCGCGAATGCGTCGTTCGGTCATCAGACCCAGCGCGCTGATGTATCGCTCGATAAACGGGTAGCCTTCTTCGACCACAAACACCTCGCTGCTGGCATCGAGCAACTGACGGATTTTTTTCACCGGCAGCGGGTAGGTGGCGATACGCAGCAGGTTGTAGTCATGGATGGCATCACCCAGCGCTTCATTCAAATAGTTCCAGGCCAGGCCGCTGACCAGAATGCCCGGTTGGCCCTGGCCCTTTATGGTCAAGGCGTTGACCGGATGCGCCTCGCTATAGGCTTGCAAGGCGGTCTGTTTGTCGACGAGCTGGGCGTAAGCGCGCCGGGCGTTGGCCGGGATCAGCGTGAACCGCGCCGGGTCGTCCACATAATGCGGCTTGTTTGGCGCCCTCGGTGGTGCCAGTTTCACCTGAGAGCGGCTGTGTGCCAATCGCGTGACCAGGCGCAGCAGCACTGGCACTTTGAGCTGCTCAGAGAGTTCAAACGCCTCGCGTGTCATGTCATAACACTGCTGCTGGCTCGCGGGCTCCAGGCAGGGCACCATGGCAAAGTCGGCAAAGTAGCGGGAATCCTGCTCGTTCTGTGAACTGTGCATTGACGGGTCATCGGCCACCACGATGACCAAGCCGCCATGCGTGCCCGACACTGCAACGTTCATGAATGGATCAGCCGCGACGTTCAGACCCACATGTTTCATCGACACGATGGCGCGGCATCCGGCATAGGACACGCCTACCCCTTCTTCAAGCGCCACCTTTTCATTGGTGGACCAGAAGCCTTTGACCGGCAGGCCAAGTTTTTTGGCATGGTCTTCGATGGCCTGGTAAATTTCGGTCGAAGGTGTGCCAGGGTAAGCGTAGGCGGCGGTGATGCCAGCATCAATGGCGGCGCGGGCCACAGCTTCGTCGCCCAGCAGGATCAGATCAGTCATGTACAAATCCAGTTCAGTAAGTGGCCCAATGATAATTCGGGCGCGGCTGAAGGCTGAGCCACGAATCATCGGGTTTGCACAAATCGACGACCACCAAAAAAGTTGGTAACCTCAGCGACTGGCAATTTGTGCCGTTTGCATTTTCTCCACCACTCTAACCCCTCATGACACATTCGCACGCTCTTCGGGCGTGATTCCCAAACCAGTTATTCGCATGAAAGAGGGTCCTATGCCCATCAGTTTGGAAGTGCCAGCGGGTCGAGATGCCGAAGGCAAGAACGGCGTCCAGTCGCTGGAGATCGGCATGACGATCCTGCGCGCCATCAGCGGTGGACACCGCGCCATGATGCTCAAGGACATCGCTGCCGCAGCTGACATGCCGGCCTCCAAAGTGCATCGGTACATCGTCAGCCTGGTGCGATCGGGTCTGGTGGAACAGGACCCGGCCACTTCTCGCTACGATCTGGGGCCATTTGCTTTGAGTTTGGGCTTGGTGGCAGTGGACCGGCTGGACCGGGTCAAGCTCGGTCTGGCCGCGATTGACAGACTTCGCGACGAGATCAACCAGACAACGGCGCTGGCGGTGTGGAGTGAACACGGCCCGGTCATCATCCGCTCCGTGCGGCCCTATCGGCCCATTACCGTGAATGTTGTGACAGGCACCGCGCTGCATTTGCTGACCTCAGCCAGCGGCAGGGTGTTTGCAGCGCACCTGCCGCGCACCGTGACGCAGGAGCGTATCCGCCAGGAACAGGCGCGGCTGCAATTGCCTGCTGAGTTGCAGACCGCTGCGGGTGTTGAATCACTTTTGACACAGGTGCGCGAAGAGGGTGTCTCGACCGTGGCTGATTACCACCTGGTGCCCGGCGTTGCTGCTGCAGCGGCGCCGGTGTTCAACTTCAAACATGAAATCACGCTGTCGCTGCTGGCTATTGGAGTCAAAGGCATGATCGACCTGGCACCTGGTGGCCCGGTCATTGGTGCTCTCAAGAGTGCGGCGCAGGCTTTGTCGGCGCGCCTGGGTCACGCCGCGGGCTGCTAACTGACGGATTAGGTGATTCAGGGAGATCAACATGTTTGCCGGGCGTGTGGCAATACAAGTCGACCGACCACGGCTAGTCAATTGAATCGGCCAGTCGGTTTTGAGTCTCTTTGTGATCATTTAAAAGATAGCAGTAAACTCCGTATCTATTGGGCTAGAAGCCTATTTGACTTAAAAAATTGCTGAACTTACGCTAGGTATCAGGTGCGCCAACCCTGGACTAGGGGACGGATCATTAACTAAATCGGCTCTGTGCCATGACACATTTGTACACGATTGCCACCCGCATTCTTGGCAAGGTACATGGCACGGTCGCCAAAACGCAGAAGGTCTGGTGCGGTCAGAGCATGATCAGGGTAGACAGCAATACCAATGCTTGCCGACACCTGCAGCATCAATCCGCTCGGGGTGTTGGTCGGCTCCTCAATCGACTGGCGTATTTTCTCGGCAACGGCAGGTGCATCGCCACCGGTTTGCAGCTCGGTCAGGAGAACCAGGAACTCGTCCCCGCCCACACGAGCTGCCGTGTCGGAGGTGCGCAGACATGCCTGGATACGGTGGGCCACGGTCTGCAGCATCCAGTCGCCCGCTTCATGGCCATGGGTGTCGTTGATGGGTTTGAACTTGTCCAGGTCAATGAACATCAAGGCCATGTTTGTTTTTGTGCGTTTGGCCAGCGACAACATTTGACCCAGGCGGTCATTGAACAGGCGACGGTTCGGCAATTGGGTCAGGGGGTCAAAAAACGCCAGTTGCGCCACTTCTTTCTCCAACTGCTTGCGCAGGGTGATGTCACGCAATGCACCAACATAGTGTGTCACCTGTCCACTACTGGCTTTGATGGCCGTGATGGTGAGCTGTTCGGGGAAAATTTCGCCGTTCTTTCGCTGGTGCCAAATCTCGCCATGCCAGGTGCCAGTGGCTTCAACCGCGGCCCACATGGCTGCATAAAAATTTGCGTCGTGGCGATCAGACCGGAGTATGCGCGGGCTCTGGCCAATGGCCTCTTGCGACGTATAGCCGGTGATCCGGGTAAATGCGCTGTTCACGCGCAGAATGTTGGTTTGTGCATCGGTCACGATCATGCCGTCCTGTGACTCAAAGGCGATGGCTGCAATGCGCAAATCCAGATCGGCGCGTTTGCGATCCGAGATGTCGCGGGTCACACCCAGCAGATTGACAAACTCACCCCTGTCGTTCTGTATACCGCTGACGCTGACTTCGGTCCAGACCGTGCCGCCTTGTTTGCAGGGCTGCTCCAGCTCAGCCCGAAAGTCCGGGACGGGCTGCTTGGCATGAATGGCTGCCAGCGCGAGGCCCAAACCGTCCTCGGCAATGTGTGCGCTCTCAGGAGTCAATGCCTGCTCCAGAGTTTGTTGCATCACCTCAGCGACGCAATAGCCGCGCAGTCGCTCGACTGACGGGCTGACGTAGGTGAAGCGCCCGTTCAGGTCCATCGTCCAAATCACATCAGACGCGTTGTCGGCGAGCAGACGATGACGCTGTTCAGACACGCGCAGGGCACTTCGTGCCTCCTGGCTTGCCGCCAGGGCCATTTGAAGTTGGCGGTTTTTGCGCAAAATGTAGAGCGCAGTCAGGGTCACCATTGCCAGCAAAGCCAGCAGCACATACACCCGGGTCCAGTCAATACGATGCTGGATGTTGACCGCCACGTGCTTGTTTGAAATGGCTTCCCGCTCTTGGGGTGTCAGAGTCTTGACGCCTTTGTCCAGGATCGCCCGAAGTACTGGCTCATCTTTCGATACACCAATGCGCAATTGATTGGTGTATTCGGGGATCTGTCCGGAGATCTTCAGATTAAAAAGTCCCTCCTTTTTAATCGCACTGGCAGCCACGATCAGTGAGCGAATGGTCAGGTCGGCCCGGCGTTCAGAGACCAGTTGCATGGATTCCGGCTCGCTGCTGGTCAGCATCACCGTCAGATTCGGGAAATCACGGCGTACACGCTCCTCAACCATGGTGCCGCGGGGCAAGGCCACACTTTCATTTTGAAGACCTTTGAGGTCCGCGATGAAGCCATGCTCCTCCCTGGTAATGATGACATTGGGGTCGTAGAAAATCGGATCGGTAAAAATCAACCAGGTGTCGCGGGCAGGCGTCTGGTTGAGAAAGCTCATGATTTGACAACGTTTGCCCTTGGATGCTGCCAGACTCTCTTCCCAATCCTTCACCGCAAGCAGTTCAAGTTTCAGGCCGACACGCTGCGCGACGATTTGCACCAGATCGGCGGCAATACCCTCATGCTGACCTTGTGGGTTGATGCGCTCAAATGGCGCCCAGTCCGGGTCTACACACATCCTGATGGCACCGGCTTGTGTGATGTAAGTCTTCTCTTCCGGGGTGAACTCGATTGGCGTCTGGGGATCCGCGCTGACGAGGCCTGGCCCGAATGTCACCAAAATGACGATCACAGATGTCAGTGCATGACATGCCAGTCGGTATAACAAATTTGACATTCAGAGCCCAGTTGCTTTTATCTGCTCAGTGGTTGCGCCCAATAGGTCATGGTGAATGCCTATGGCGCACGAATCAGCCTCGGTTCAGCCTAAGTTGTCGTTCAGTCAACACCTGTTGACCGACAACGCCAGTTTAGGTCGGCAAACATGGGTGTCCAATCAGGTCAATACCTGATTGGACTGTAGAAATGACCTTAGTGGGGGATCGACTGCCAAAGGCTTTGACGTTCTATCGTGATCAGATCGAGGACAGTTGCGATTTTTGCGATATCATTTGACAGAATCAATTCCGTATTTCAGAATTTGATCCTCAAATCATGCGCCGATAATGCGCTGGCAGCCATAAAAGGAGACAAGTCATGTTGAGGTTGATCACCCAAGCAGGGGGGAATTGCCGGGTGCGACGGAGCCATTGATGCTGGCCGAGTTTCTGCAATTCCTGTTTTCTGGCATCACCGTGGGTGCCACCTACGCGCTGGCGGCGCTGGGCTTCACGCTGATTTACAACGCCAGCAATGTGATCAACTTTGCCCAGGGCGAGTTCATCATGCTCGGTGGCATGCTGGCGGTGTACTTCAGCCAGGCGGGCTTACCGCTGCCGGTGGCCCTGGGGCTGGCGATTGTGGTTCCGGCGATCGTGGGCGTGGTGGTGGAAAAGCTGGCGATCGAGCCAGTCAAGGGCGCCGAATCGGTCACGCTGATCATCATCACCATTGGGGCCTCGCTGGTCATTCGCGGTCTGATCCAGGTCTGGCTGGGCAAGAACACGTTTAGCCTGCCTGCGTTCTCGGGTGATGCGCCGCTGCAAATTCTGGGGGCCACGCTGATGCCACAAAGCTTGTGGGTGTTGGGTGTCACTGCCGTGGTGGTGGTGGCGCTGTGGTATTTTTTTAATCGAACCTTGCACGGTAAGGCGATGCTGGCCACTTCCTACAACCGGGTCGCGGCCGAACTGGTGGGCATCAACACCAACTGGGTGCTGTTTTTGAGCTTTGCCATGTCAGCTTCGCTGGGTGCATTGGGCGGCATTCTGGTCACACCCATCACCTTGACCTCGTACGACGTCGGCATCATGCTGGGACTCAAGGGTTTTGTGGCGGCCGTCGTGGGTGGTTTGGGCAATGGGCTGGGCGCGGTGGTGGGCGGCCTGCTGGTGGGCATTCTGGAAGCCATGGGCGCAGGCTACATCTCGTCTTCATACAAGGATGCCATGCCTTTTGTGCTGATCCTGCTGATCCTGTTTTTTATGCCACGCGGTTTGTTCGGCGGCAAATCCACTGATCGGGTCTGAGCATGTCAAGGAGCCCGTTTATTGGTCTGTACATCGTCGCCGGTGTTTTGCTGCTGCTGCCGTTTGTACTGCCCAACAGTTTTTATGTTGACCTGGCGATCCGCATGGCCATTAATGCCGTCATTGTGTTGGGTCTGAACCTGCTGATTGGTTTTGCCGGCCAGATCAGCCTGGGGCACGCCGGGTTTCTGGGCATGGGTGCCTACGCGACCGCCGCATTGCCCACCCATTTTGGCTGGCATCCGCTTTTTGCGATGGTCGCCGGCATGGTGGCAGCGGGTACGCTGGCGGCGCTGGTGGCGAGGCCGATCTTCAAACTCAAGGGGCACTATCTGGCAATGGCCACGCTGGGTTTGGGCATCATCATCAATATTGCGGTGCGCAACGAAGCGGCACTGACCGGGGGGCCGGACGGTATGCCTGTGGGGCCGATGAGCATCGCCGGATTCGAAATTTCGGGCGACAAGCACTGGTACTGGATCTGTTCGTTTGTACTGTGCTTCAGCATTTGGTCATCGCTGAGTCTGATTGATTCACCGTTTGGGCGTGCCCTGCGTGCGCTGCATGGCTCCGAGGTGGCCTCCAAGGTGGTGGGAGTGGATGTGGTGCGTTACAAGGTGGCCATTTTTGTGATGTCGGCGGTTTTTGCCAGCTTTATGGGCAGCATCACCGCGCATTACGTCGGCTTTGTGACGCCGAATCTGGCGGATTTTTTTCACTCGATTGAACTCGTCACCATGGTGGTAGTGGGCGGCATGGCCTCGGTGTATGGCTCAGTCGTGGGAGCGGTGCTGCTGACCGCTTTGCCGCAGGCGCTGACCTCTTTTGAAGGCTGGGAAACGGTGGCGTTTGGCACCATTTTGATGCTGTGCATGATCTTTTTGCCCAAAGGACTGGTGCCCACGCTGGCGGCACGGTTTGGCAGGGGAGAGTGACCTTGGGGCTGCTTGAAGTCCAGGATCTTTCCATCCACTTTGGCGGGGTCAAGGCGGTACAGAACGTGTCATTCACCATTGATGCGGGTATTGTGTACGCGGTGATTGGCCCCAACGGTGCCGGCAAGACCACGCTGTTTAACTTGATCACCGGCATCTACACACCCACCCACGGCAGCATCATGCTGGATGGAGAGTCGATCGTTGGCAAGTCGCCTGATGAGCTGGCGCGTCGTGGTGTGGCGCGCACTTTTCAAAATCTGCAAATCTGCATGAACATGAGCGCAGTGGAGAACGTGATGGTCGGCGCCCACTTGCGACTCGACCGTAACCTGTTCAAGGCGTGTCTGCGCTGGCCAACTTTGAAAGCGCGTGACCGCGAACTGCATGCCGAGTCATGCGAGCTAATGCGATTTGTCGGGCTGGATGCTTTTGTGAATGCCCGCGCCGATGCCATGCCTTATGGTGCACTGAAGCGCCTGGAAATTGCCCGTGCTTTGGCTATGAAGCCGAGGGTGATTTTTCTTGATGAACCTGCCGCCGGCCTGAACCCCAAGGAAACCCTGGAGGTCGATGCGCTGGTGCGCAAGGTGGCCGACTCGGGCGTCACCGTCGTGCTGGTGGAGCACGACATGAAGATGGTGATGAACCTGTCAGACCGTATTTTGGTGCTGGACTATGGCAAAAAACTCACCGAAGGCAGCGCCATGGATGTGCGCAACAACCCGGACGTGATTGCCGCGTATCTGGGTGCGCACGCCTGAAGGAGCCAAGACCATGGACGCATTGCGCATCATCAGCGAAGACCACAACAACCTGTGGCGCTTGGCCACCACAGTGGATCAGCTGGCCACCGACATGGAAGCCGGCGCGCCGCTGGAGCAGGCTTTTTTTACCTCGGTGCTGGATTACATTGAGCAGTTTGTTGAGCGATCGCACCACCCCAAGGAAGATGATTTTCTGTTTCCCATGCTGCGGCTGCGCAACCCCTACGCGGCTGAGACGCTCGACGGCCTGCAGGAAGACCACCGTGCCGGGTTGGGTCGGCTGACTGCCCTGCGCGAAAGTCTGGCCGCTGCGGCCACTGGCAGCCTGCCGGTGGCCGAACTGGCCAATCGGTTGCGCGCCTACACGGCGGGCATGAAGAAGCACATTCTGGTCGAAGAAAAGCAGGTGATGCCGCTGGCGCGCAAGGCGCTGCTCAAGGAAGACTGGGTCGACATCAACCGCGCTTTTCTCGACAACAGCGATCCGCTGTTTGGTGAGGCCGCGCAAGCCGAGTTCCGTGAGCTGTACCACCGCATTGTCAGCACGGCGCCCGAGTCGGTGGGGCTTGGTGCGCACAGTGCGGGCGATCTGCCGCCCAAGGTGGCGGTCGCGCAGGCCGAGGTGTTGCTGCGGGTGTCGGGCATGGAAAGTTGTTATGGCCGCATCAAGGCGATCAAGGGCATCAGCCTGGAAGTGCGTCGCGGCGAAACCGTGGCGCTGGTGGGCGCCAATGGCGCTGGCAAGACGACGTTTTTGCGCACGCTCTCGGGCGTGCAGCCGATGAGCGCTGGCAACATTTTTTTTGACGGAGAAGACATCAGCGGCCTGCGCTCGGACAAGCGTATGCGCCGCGGCATTTGTCAAAGCCCCGAGGGGCGTCAGGTGTTTGGTCCGCTGT
>JAGOUM010000010.1 GCA_018061265.1 Rhodoferax sp.
ACAAATCAATGGGTTAGCTCAATTGACGGGCTGACTCGTTTCTTCTTTGACGTTTCCAAATCGGCATTGTGAGTTGTTGCCGGACTCGAAAAACCTCTTGCAAGGTTAAGTCCTGCGGCCTGATACTGACGGCCACGCTTGTTGAGCACTGAGTCAGAAAATACCACACCGGCGGACGCAATTTTGGCTACACTGCGGCGCCCTTCTTAGCCTTCATTCGGATCCTCCATGAAACCAATCTCAGAATTGTTAAAACAGCGTGACTCGGTGCTGTATCAAATTGCACCAACCGTCAGCGTCTTTGACGCCCTGGTATTGTTGGCAAAACTGGAAGTGGGTGCCTTGCTGGTCATGCAAGACGGCAAACTGCAAGGTGTGGTCTCAGAACGCGACTACACCCGCAAGGTCGCCCTGCAAGGTCGCAATTCCAAGGAAACCACGGTTGCCGACATCATGACTCGGGAAGTGATTACGGTCGGGCCACAAACCGGTACCCGTGCCTGTATGAGCCTGATGAGCCACAAGAAATTTCGGCATCTTCCGGTAGTGGATGATGGCAAAGTTCTGGGGCTGATTTCGATTCGTGACATCATGGATGACATCATCGCCGACAACGAACAGACCATTTCGCAACTGACCAACTACATCAACAGTTGAGTCTTTCCGTTATCCGGCGCGATCCTTGCTTGGCGAGACAGGTGGGTGGCTGCTTTAAGTGGATTGCCGCCCCCGACCCACTCAATCAATCAAAAAGGTCTGCTCAAACTCAGCGCTGACCTCATACAGTCTCTGATGATGCAGCCAGACCGGCCATTAGGCGTCAACTTTGACCGTGGTGGTCGGGCCATTGGTTTTGACTGATTCGATACCGGCATCCCTGCTGGCAGTCGTTTTGTACATTTGGCTGGTGCCGATGATCTGGTGATTGCCAGCTTTCAGGTTGAAATAGAAACGGCCGTCGGAAGCCTCCTTACGGTCAAAGCGCGCCTCGTCCGCGCTGTTCTTCTGCACCGATGAAATGCCGTTTTCGGCAGAAGCCTTGCTCTCGTATTGTTCGCTGCGAAGAATCGTTTCGCCGTTGCCTGCTTTTAGGGCAAACGAGAACTGACCCTTGTCATTCTTGCTCAAAACAAACCATCCAGCCATGTGTCGTCTCCATGAGGGTTAAAGATAAAAAGCACCAAGCAGAATGCCAAGGCGCCGACGTCATTGCGAAAGCCACAGGTCACTGCACTGACAGGGAGGAATGTAGCACTTTGCTGATCTCTGTTGGTATCCAGGTCCGGTGGGACCCAATGGTTGGACTCGTGTGGATCAATCCCTTGAAAAGCCCGTAGTTGGCACAAGCTGCGGCTTAACTAAGAGGATCTGCCATGCGACACGAAAAATTGACCACCAAGTTCCAAGAAGCCCTGGCCGACGCGCAATCGTTGGCACTGGCGAACGACCATGCCTACATTGAGCCTGCCCACCTGCTGGTGGCCATGCTCAAGCAGGACGACGGCCCCAAGGCGCTGCTGCAGCGCGCTGGCGTTAACTTGGGCGGTTTGCTGACAGCGGCAGAAACCGCTGTCAAAAAACTGCCCCAGGTCACCGGCCAGGATCAGGTGCAAGGTGGCCCGGATCTTGGCAAATTGTTGCAGGCCACCGAGAAAGAAGCACTCAAGCGTGGAGACCAGTTTGTCGCCAGCGAGCTTTTTTTGCTGGCGCTGGCCGATGCCAAGACGGCACTGGGCGACACCGCGCGTGCGAATGGTTTGACCCGCAAGAGCCTGGAGGCAGCGATTGAAACGGTGCGCGGTGGCCAGAGTGTGGACAGCGCCAACGCCGAAGATCAGCGTGAATCGCTCAAAAAATACTGCCTGGACCTGACCGAGCGCGCTCGCATGGGCAAACTCGACCCGGTGATTGGCCGTGACGACGAAATCCGTCGCGCCATCCAGGTGCTGCAACGTCGCACCAAAAACAACCCGGTCTTGATTGGCGAGCCTGGCGTGGGCAAAACCGCGATTGTGGAAGGTCTGGCGCAACGCATCGTCGCCGGTGAAGTGCCCGACTCGCTCAAGGGAAAGCGTGTGTTGTCACTCGACATGGCCTCCCTGCTTGCGGGTGCCAAGTTCCGCGGAGAATTTGAAGAACGACTCAAAAACGTGCTCAAAGACCTGGCCAAGGACGAGGGCCAGACCATCGTCTTTATTGACGAGTTGCATACCATGGTCGGCGCCGGCAAGGCCGAAGGCGCGATGGACGCCGGCAATATGCTGAAACCTGCTTTGGCGCGCGGCGAGTTGCACTGTGTGGGTGCCACCACGCTTGACGAGTACCGCAAGTACATCGAAAAAGACGCCGCGCTGGAGCGGCGTTTTCAGAAAATTCTGGTGGGTGAGCCAACCGTCGAAGCGACGATTGCGATTCTGCGCGGCCTCAAGGAGCGCTACGAGAAACACCACAACGTCGACATCACCGACCCGGCCATTGTGGCGGCCGCCGAGCTGAGCCATCGCTACATCACTGACCGCTTTTTGCCCGACAAGGCGATCGACCTGATCGACGAAGCCGCCAGCAAGATCAAGATTGAGATGGACTCCAAGCCCGAGGTGATGGACAAGCTTGATCGACGCTTGATCCAGCTGCAAATTGAGCGCGAAGCCGTCAAAAAGGAAAAAGACGAGGCCTCGATCAAACGCCTGGAGCTGATTAACGAGGAAATCGTCTCGTTACAAAAGGAAATCGCCAACCTCGACGAAATCTGGAAGAGCGAAAAGGCCAGTGCCCAAGGTAGCGGTGACCTGCGTGAGCAGATCGACCAACTCAAGACCCAGATTGAGACACTGACCCGCAAAGGCGACTTCAACCGTGTGGCCGAACTGCAATACGGCAAGCTGCCGGCACTCGAAAAGAGCCTGAAAGAAGCCCAGGCCAAGGAAGCCAACCGAGGTGCTGATGCCGCGCCACGGCTGTTGCGCACGCAAGTCGGTGCCGAGGAAATCGCCGAGGTGGTGAGCCGTGCCACCGGCATCCCGGTGTCCAAAATGATGCAGGGCGAGCGCGACAAACTGCTTCAAATGGAAGGCAAATTGCACCAGCGTGTGGTCGGGCAAAACGAGGCCATCGCCGCGGTGGCCAACGCCATCCGGCGCTCGCGCTCAGGCTTGTCGGACCCGAACCGGCCCACAGGCTCGTTTCTGTTCCTTGGCCCCACCGGGGTGGGCAAGACCGAGTTGTGCAAGGCCTTGGCGGGTTTTCTGTTTGACTCCGAAGATCACCTGATCCGCATCGATATGAGCGAGTTCATGGAAAAACATAGCGTGGCACGATTGATTGGTGCGCCTCCAGGCTATGTTGGCTACGAAGAAGGCGGGCATCTGACCGAAGCCGTGCGGCGCAAACCCTACGCCGTGCTGCTGCTTGACGAGGTGGAGAAAGCGCACCCTGACGTGTTTAACGTGCTATTGCAGGTGCTTGACGATGGGCGACTGACCGACGGACAGGGTCGCACCGTGGATTTCAAGAACACGGTGATCGTGATGACCAGCAACATCGGCTCGTCGATGATTCAGGCGATGGTGGGTGAGGACGCTGACGACATCAAGGATGCGGTGACGGCTGAGCTGAAAAACCACTTCCGCCCCGAGTTCCTGAACCGCATCGACGAAACGGTGGTGTTCCACGCGCTCGACGCCTCACACATAGCCGACATAGCGCGCATCCAGCTGGCCGTATTGACAGCACGACTGGCGCACATTGAGCTTGGCCTGGAGGTCAGCGAAGCGGCAGTGGCCGAGCTGGCCAAGGTGGGATTTGACCCGCTGTTTGGCGCGCGGCCACTCAAGCGTGCGATTCAGCAGCGGATCGAAAACCCGCTCTCCAAGCTGCTGCTGGAAGGCCGGTATGCGCCAAAAGACACGATCAAGGTCGACGTCGATCCGATCCGTGCGCCGGGTCAGTTCAGATTTGGGTGAGCGCGGGTGTGGGCCGGTGCGTCGACTGGCACGCCAAACAGTCCGTGCCGGTTGCCCAGTGCCAACTCAACAGTCTTGCGCCGCATGAAACCTAACGCGGTTGCGCCCGGCGGCTTTGGCTTGGTACATCGCGGCATCGGCGTGCATGAAGATTTCTTCCTGTGTGGCCGTTTCGCCCGAGTACAACACCACGCCGATACTCGCGGTGCAGTGGTGTTCAATGTTTGAGCAACCGCCGTTTCGATCCGTGAGCGCAAGCGAGTAGGGTTCTGACAGGCAAACCCGAATCTTCTCGGCAATGGCACTCGCGCGCAACTGTGCGGCGGTGCGGTCGCCTTCAAACTCGCGAAACATCACCACAAACTCATCACCGCCCATGCGCGCCACCGTGTCCATGGTGCGCACACTGGCGCAAAGACGGCCGGCAACTTCAATCAGCAGCAGATCGCCCGCCGAATGGCCATGCGTGTCATTGAGGGTCTTGAAGTTGTCCAGGTCCAAAAACAGCACTGCGCCGCACAGCCCGCTGCGCTTGCCGGAAGCCATGGCCTGGTTCAGGCGATCGGTTAGCAGACGGCGATTGGGTAATTTGGTCAGCGGGTCATAAAAGGCCAGCTGGCGCACCTGATCTTCCATTTGGCGACTCTTGGTGGTCTCTCGGGTGATGCCGTGGAAACCCAGCACCTTGCCATTGGCATCGTATTCGGGTCTAGAAAGAACCTCTGCCCACAACAGGCGGCCATCCTTGCAACGGTGCTGAACCTCAAAGGTGACAAAACCCTTGCGGGTGCCGTCAGGTTCAATCGCAGGCTTTTGCGCCATGAGTTTTTTCACCAAGGCAACGCCTTCTTCGGTGAACATCTCAAACACATGGTGACCAACCACCTCCTCGGCGGCAAAGCCGCGCAGCCGCTGATCTGAGGGACTGACGTAGGTGATGAAAAGTTCGGCGTCCGCTTTCCAGAGCACATCCGCCGTGTCTTCCGTCAACAGCTTGTACAGACTCTGGCTTTCGATGAGCTGCTGCGTGCGCTCTTGCACCTGCGCCTTGAGGGCGCTGTTGTGTTCTTGCAGGTTGGCCAGCGGATAGATCTCGCCCGCGTTGGCTTGTCGGTATGGCACTGAGATACCGCTGTGCACGATCTTCCAGTGCTCACCCTCAAGCCGAAAAATCAACACCAGTCGCGCCACTTCCCGCGACAAAACTTCTTCGGGCATGGGCAGGTGAATATGAAAAAAAGCCGTTGCCACGACCACATCCGCACTCAGATCCTGCAGGCAAACGTCGAGCATTTCAATACCGATTCGCTCTGTCACTTGGGCGAAATCCTGGCGTGTAATCGCCATCCACGCTTGGCGATCCTTGATTAAGACATCGCTGCTGCCCGCATAGCCGCTGAAGTTCTCACTGAAACGCGTGGTCAGATGATCGTCTCGTGACGCGTACATTTCGATGTACTCGTCCAGCAGTTTTTGGATCAAGGAATGGCGGTCGGTTCGCATCGGTTCAGTCCAAGCCTTTTTTTTGCAGATGCAGTAACTCTGGCCATTGTCACTGTATTCATGGAAGTTGGCGATAGCTGCATCGAACATTCGCGCTGTACTGGTATTTTTTTTGCCTCCAGCGCTTGTTGGTATTGTGTTCTTTGCTACCTAAATGTTTGACTTGGCAAGTGTTCGCTGTACGCCTGTCCAGAATTTCAGTCGCGCTTGCACAGCCTGCCGGGCAGCCGTTTTGGCCTCAGCCAGGCGCTTCGGGTCACAGTTGATCAACTCATGCACCATGCGCAGGGCCAACGGGGCATGAAAGTCTTCGTCCAGGTGGACGTGCCGCTCAAGATAAAAGTGAAACGCGGGCGCTGACCCAGCATCTATACCCATGCGGGTTAACAGCGCCCTGAACATGTTGGGAATGATGTGCTCACGCCCGAGCGCAAAGGCCGCTCCCACCACATGGGGTTTGCCGCTGTCAATAAATCCAAAGGTCTTGCGCATAAAGGCCGCCGCCGCCTTTGGCGCGATGTTGCGTTCCAATGCCGCTTCGAGTCCTTGCTCAGCGGCTACATCAACAAAGCGGATGGCCGGCCCCGGGTCAGCGCCAATCTCCCGCATGGCCTGGCAATAGAGTTCAAAGTGGCTGGTGTGGGTAGGCTTTCCATCGGCGTCCGGCAAACCGTCGTCACACTCCTCGCCAACGACAATCTGGTTGATGAAGTAACGTACCTCACCACTGCCGCGGGGCCTCCAGGGAACTGTGGCAGGTGCTATATGTCCTTGAAGGCATTTGAGTAAGGACATGAAGTCCCAAACCGAATACACATGCTGTGCCATGAACAGGCGCAGGTCCATGATGGTTTGGACCGAGCCATAAATCGGATGGGTGTCGAGCTCTAAAGCAAGATCTGCCACAAAGTCTGGAGAAAAACCGGATGTACGCGCCATTTGAGAAAAAAACTCAAGTTTAAGGTTTGTTCAGCGGCAACGGGTCTTGCCTTTCGACGCCACCCTGCTTCGGGTGGGGTGGCTGCAAGCTAATATCCGACCATGACAATCGCCGCACACGCCATACCCGCACCGGTTCCGCTCCAGCAAGATGCCGCCATCATCGGTCTTGTCGGGTTGGCACACGCTTCATCCCACTTTGGTCATTTGCTGTTACCACCCCTGTTTCCGGTGTTCATGACCGAGTTTGGCCTGAGTTATTCACAGCTCGGCTTGCTGGTGAGCACTTTTTTTGTCGTTTCTGGCGTCGGGCAAGCCAGCGCCGGTTTTGTGGTGGACAAACTCGGTGCACGCCCCTTGCTGTTTGCTGCGCTCGGGCTGTTTGTGCTGGCCTGTCTGTTGGGCGCGATCGCCAGTGGCTACAACGCGCTTCTGGGCGTGGCTGCGGTCGCTGGCCTGGCGAATGCGACTTTTCACCCGGTGGATTTCACCATTCTGAACCAGCGTGTGTCGGCCCCTCGTCTGGGTTATGCGTTCAGTGCGCATGGTTTGACCGGCAATCTGGGCTGGGCATTGGCGCCAGTTTTTTTTGTCGGCATCAGTGCCTTGACGAACTGGAGGACCGCCTACCTGGCGGCGGCAGTCTTGTATGTTCTGGTGTTACTGTTGCTGTTTGTGAATCGTGAAAAGTTGCTGACCCGGGTGGTCACCCACCCAAAAGATCAAGCGGTGGAGCACAGTATGGCGTTTATGAAGCTGCCGGTGGTGTGGTGGTGTTTTGGATTTTTCTTTTTGTCCACCATGACTCTGGCGGTAGTTCAGAGTTTTTCAGTGTCGATTCTCAAGGCGATGCACGGCATCAGTTTTGAGTCAGCCACTCTGACACTCACCGCCTATATGTTGTGTGGTGCCCTGGGCATGTTTGTGGGCGGTTTTGTAGCTGCCAAATCACATCACAGTGATCGTGTGGTGGCATGGTCCATGACTGCCGGTGCCTTGTTGCTGGCCTTGTGCGGTAGCGGGCTGCTCGGTGCGGGTATGACCATGGTGATTCTGGCAAGTACCGGTTTTGCCATTGGTATTGGCGGCCCTTCGCGTGACATGATGATCAAGAAGGCCACTCCCAGAGGGGCGACGGGACGGGTTTATGGCCTGGTCTATTCAGGGCTGGATACCGGTTTTGCCATCTCGCCAGTGGTTTTTGGTGCATTGATGGACCGGGGTTGGTACGCCACCACCTTGATAGGCGCGGCGGCAGTACTCCTGCTGAGTGTGGTTGCGGCGCTCGGTGTGGGTGACAGAACCCGGTAGCGATGCTATCGGGTCTGTACACCAGAATTGACTAGCTGCCCTTGATGGTGTAGCTGCCATCCTTTGCCCACTTGATGGCGGCGTCCAGAAACACGGTCTTGAGTTCAGGTTTGTAGAGTTTGACCATGTCATGGGCTTCACCGCTGCGTGCACCGGCGCCACAGAAAAAGATGATCGGCTTGTCCGTCGGTAGTTTGTCTATATTTTTTTCGAGCGAGCTGACCGGCATATTGATGGCACCCTTGAATGTGCCGGTTGCCATTTCATTGGGTTCGCGTACGTCGATGAGATAAACGGTGGTGGGTGCCTCTTTGTAGATCCGCTCAAACGACGCGATAGAGATGCTTCCCGACTCCTTGCCGGCCTCAATGGCGGGTGCCTTGGGCGCGGCCGCGCCACCCGACGCAGTTGGGCCGGCGCCGTAGGCTTTCACCCAAGCCGGGTAGCCTTCTGGTACCACCTTGACGTTGGTGTAGCCGAGTTTGATCGCTTTCAGTGCCGAGTCGTTGCTCAGTCGGCAACTCAGGCCTTCACAATAAAAGAACAGTGCAGAGGCCTTGTCTTTGGGCAGGCGTTCTGCGGCGAGTTTGTCAAATTGTGAGTCGGGCAAGCTGATGGCACCCGGAATGTGGCCCAGGTCGAATTTGCGCTCCTTGGGCCGAGAGTCCACCAGTAACGTCGGCGAGTTTGCATCCATCAGTTTCTTCACGTGCGCTACGCTGACGGCGTGCAAATTGCCGCCGGCAATCCAGCCTGGAAAACCTTCAGCAAACACCCGAACATTGGTGTAGCCGAGCTTCTCAGCCTTGTGCGCCGAGTTATGGCTGAGCATGCACTCATAACCCTCGCAGTAAAAAACCAGCAAAGTGGTCTTATCGGCAGGCAGCAAGGTCGGTGCGAGCTTGTCGAAACTGGTGTCTGGGATATTGATGGCGGTCGGGATGTGGCCAACGTCAAACTTGCGTACTGTGGGCCGAGAGTCAACCAGCAAGACCCCGTCAATTTTGGGCAAAACGGCTTGTTTCTCGACAAAGTCAAGCTTGACGAGCTTGCCGTACCAGCCCGGTGCCGGGTTTTCAGGGGAATATTTGGGCGCTTCGGCCGATGCGGCCGGTGCAGCAGTGGCTGTCTGCGCATGAACTGGAGCAACAGCAAGTGCAGCGAACACCGCGGCAAGTAAGGCAACGTGTCTAAATTTCATGATGACTCCTAAAAAATGAGAGATGTGTCACATCAGTGTAAATTTTTCGGTTGATTCGTTGTAGCGCACCAGTGCGTACCAGAGCAGCAGCAAGCCCCCTGAAATCAGCAGGGTGACACCCCAGCCTGAGGTCATTTCAGGCAAATAGGCCTGAAAGCCGACGGCCGTGCGCTCGTAACTCTCAAGATTGGTTTCGTCAATGGAGGTGATCTGAAACTTCTTGAAAAGAGCACTGGCGGTTGATCCCATCCAGGCAAAGAAGAACATCGCAACCCACAGTTTGAGGTGGCCCTCACCCATGCGCCAAAGTGAGCCTGATGCACAGCCGCCAGCGAACACCATACCGATCCCAAAAATCAGGCCACCGAGCAGTGAGCCGATCCAGAACGTGGCCGGAATGGCCACATAGGGGTCAATGACTTTTTTCTGAAACAGCAAGGCGGCGAGCGGCACACCGATCGCCAGCGCCAGTATCACCGCCTTGGTCATTTCACCTTCGCCCGTGACAAACGGCTCGCGAAACGCCCGTGCAAAACACAGCCGCGACCGGTGCATGATGAAGCCAATGGCAAACCCGGACAGCACAATCAGCCCACGCGCCGCCAGTGACTCATCACCCGAACTGCGCCATAGTACGGCCCAGGCCACGACACCTGCCAATACCAGCCAGCCTAGCCATGGGTAGGCTTGCTTGATGGCAGGAGCCACTTGCAGCGTTGGCGGCGCCTGCATGCCCCACTCAATGTTCTCCATGGTCCACAGCAAAATCTTGAACCCAATGGCAGCACCTGCCAGCAAGCCTAACCACATGGCCCAGCCTGCGGGTGAAGAATGCAGCACCGGGTTAAAAAAACCACCGGTGGTGCAGCCGCCGGCCAACGCTGCACCAATGCCCATGAGGCAGCCACCCACCATCGCCCAAACGTATTCGAGCTTGGGCGGGCGACTGGGTGCAAACTGGCGGGCCATCAGGGCAGCACAGAAAGCGCCCAACACCAGCGTGGTGTTCATCAGTGACATGCGGTGCGTCAAAAAGCCGTCCAGATGTTCAGGTACACCCAGCGCCGGACCCAAGCCGATAGCAGTGTTGATCCAGTCGCCCCAGAACTTGACACCACCAAAAACGCCCCACACCATGCCGTTGATCATCAAGCCCAAAATCACCAACACCAGCAACGCTACTCCCATGTAGGATGACCATTTGCTGACAAAAAGCAAGTTGTAGTCTGCCTTGAAACCTTTGACCCAGCGTGCTTGACCGGATTCACTCATCACAGAATTCCTTCACAATTGAACAAATGGCCAATGCGGCCAACGATTGGCTATGCGCTGGTTTTCAGCTGCAACTTGCTGGTGCGTCGCCGTCTTTCGCACCTTTGATCAGAAATGCCTTGATGTCGTCGAACAACTCTTTGTCGGGTGTGTCGATAAACTTGGCGGCAGCCTTGTTGCTGTCCTTGATGCTGACGCGATAGTCCTTGCTGACATATTTGCTCACCGTATCTTTGCCTTTGGCGTGTTTGTCGGTCAGCAGGTAGGCACCCCAGTCTGCCTTGGATTTGGTGCTCGGATTGATGGCACCAACAGTTCCGGCGGTGTGACATGAAGTGCACACACTGCGGTAATACACCCGGCCGCGTTTCCAGTCCGCGTCATAAGCCTGTGCGGAAAACGATGCGCCAATGAGCGCTATCAAGGCAGCGCCGGAAAGAATCTTGAAATGTGTCATTTGGATCTCCTGAAAAAAGTAAACAGCTACAGGTCTTCCCCGTGGCGTATCGTGGTCTGAAGCCCAGGGCTGGGTTCAGGGAATAAAGCGCGAGGGCTCTGGGTTTGGGTGTGCGGCGTTCTGCAAGGCCGGAAAACATGCGATCAACGGTGAAAAACACCGATGTTGTACCTTTGAAATGCGGCGTCATGTCCAGACTTTTGAGAGCCGATTCACGAAAACCAGCATCGGCAACAGGGGTATTTTGATCAAGCTGCAAATTCAATTGTTGATCCATCACAAACTTCTTTCGCATCGTGACTTGAATCACGCGCAGCCTGCCGGCAATGGCCAGTTGTGGCAGCATTTCAAGCGCAGCAAAACGAAGGGCTCGCAATACACTGCGACGTGCTTTGCGAGCCCTGACTCAATTCGGCGAAGTGATAGAGCCGACGCCACGGACAAACCGCCCTGATTGACCTGCAGTCGTTGACCTCAAAGGCCGACGAATTCCTAACTGCTCGTCGCTACTGGCAAGCGCGCAGAGGCAAGGACGTTGGCAATGTCGTTGACGACAACCTTGTCGCCAGCGGCTTTGCTGAGGTTCACCCAGCAGAACGGACACATGGTCACGACGTCTTTACCCTGGGTTTCCAGCTGGGTGATGCGAATGCCAGAAATCCGATGCGCCTCGGCCGGGAAAAGTGACTCCAGCGGTCCGCCGCAGCAGTGGGTTGACCTGCCCGCCAATTCTGGTTCGCGCACCGTCAATCCCGCTGCGCGCAACAGTTCACGGGGTTGGTCAACAACATTCTCGTAGCGCGCATAGAGACAGGAGTCATGGACCACAACTTCCTTGTTCACCGCCGCCATCTTCTCTGGATTCGCCTGGGCCAAAACTTCCAGGTAGCTCTGCACCTCGATGTCATAGTCTTTGACAAATTTCGGGTACACCTGACGAAGCATGTTGGTGGTGTGTGGGTCCACCGTGATGACGCGCCGAACACCCAATTCTTTCAAACGCGCCGCCACCCGGCGTGCATGGTTGCCGAAGGTTTCATCCAGCCCATCGTCATGCGCAATTGCGCCAGAATAGAACTCGTCTTCGTACAAATAGCCGAACTCGACCCCCGCGCCGCGAAGCAAACCCACAATGTCGCGCAATACCCGGGAGGCATGCGCCGTTTTCTCCTTGGACGTGGTGAGGCCCATGAAGAAAGACATGCTCACGAACTTATTGATCAGACGACCGATGCCAAAATACCGCGTCAAGAACGAATTTTCGAGCGCGGCCATCTGTGTGGACATGGAAACGATGGCCGGGATCATTTGATAGATTTGCCCGGTATAGATCACGGTCTTTCCACCACGTGGCAGATTGAGCCCTTCGGCCCAACCCGTAGCCGCCCGTTTTGAGAGCGGTAAAACGCTGCCGCGTTTGCGCAAGTTATCGGCAAAGATGCCCAGAATGGGTGCAATTGGTAATGGCATTACATCGATCTTTCTACTTCAAGCCAAACTCTTGCTCGTTGATCAGGACACGCAGGCTGCGTATGTTTTCCGCGATATGAACCCCTGATGGACAATTCACCTCGCACATGCGGCACAGCAAACAGGAGTAAATCTGCGGGATGCTGGCGCGGACCTTGTCTTCAAGTCCGAACATCACATCACGAAACAGTTTGCGCGGCAAAACCTCATAACCTAGCGGGCACAGCGCCGAGCATGTTCCACAATGAAAACACGCGCTGGCGTTGAACCCTTCCGCATTCTTCATGCGGGCCGCTAATTCAGATGACACTTTGATCATTTTGTTATCCTCATCGCCAACTCATGCGGCGGCAGACTGGTGTCGCTTCGAGAGTTCATATTGGAAGTACCCATCATCATCGACACGGCCGATTTCTTCGACCCTGCCATAGCGGCGCATGCCAAACAGCCAAATTGCCACTTCCCGAGGGGTATAGCCCAAGACCTCGGCGATCTCAGGAATCGTTTTTGGGCCTTCTTCAAGGATGCTGGCGATGCGGTCGCGCATGACCATTTCGTCTTGCGCAATGTCAAGCATGTCGCGCAATTTGGGTTTCAGAATGGTGATCATGCTGTTACGGTCTCCTTAAGACTGGCATCAATCATGGCCATGATCTGGTCATCGCGGAAGCCTTCAATCACAATGGCTTCGTGCGGGCAGAGCGGGACGCACGCGCCTTCGCCCTTGCACGATGACTCGATCGCCAGTGCCACTTCCTTGTCGCCGCACAGGATCTTCTCAATGGCACCATAGGGGCAGGCCTTGAGGCATTCATCGCACCAGATGCATTTGTCGGTGTCAATTTTGGCGACAAGTGGTTCGAGGTTCAAAAAGCCCTTCTTCAGCAACGCGCCGGTTTTGGCGACGGCCGCAAGCGAGGATGCAACGCTTTCGGACAGGCTCTTGGGGCCTTGCGCGGTACCGGCAATACAAACGCCGTCAATGGCGGTTTCGACTGGCCGCAATTTGATGTGAATCTCGTTGTAGAACCCGTCTTTGCTCTTGGGAATCTTCAGCACATCGTTGAGCGCGTCGTTTTCACGCGGTGTCATGCCGGTAGCCAGCACCACCAAATCCACACCAATGTCCAACTCTTCATCGCCCAACAGGGTGTCTTTGGCTTTGATGGAAAGGCGACCATCGCCCGGTTCTACCCGTGGCGGTGCCTTGGGGTCCCAGCGCAGAAACAGCGCACCATCGGCGCGGGCGGTCGTGTACACGGTTTCCAGATGCCCATAGGTGCGGACATCGCGGTACAGGTGGTACTGGTTGATGGTTTGCTTATGCTTCTTCTCAAAGTCGTGCAACAGGCTGCCAGTGAAAGCAGTGGCCGTGCAGCAGAATCGCGAGCAGTGGGTGTTGGGATGCGGACACTCTTCGCTTTGCTCCTGGCGACTCCCAACGCAGTAGATAAAACCAACATCACGCACTGGCTTGCCGTTGTAGGTCAACGGGCCGTCGTCGGCCAGCAGCATCTGGCGAAAATCTTTCAGGGTGACCACACCGGGCATGCCCCAGCCGTATTCGCCCACGCGGGGTTCATACGGATTGAAGCCGGTCGTCACGATGATGGCACCCACGTTGAGTGAGAGGTCGTCCTTGTCACGCAGTCGCACCGTGGCGATGAAGTCGCCGATATGGCCACTCTTGGCTTTCAGTTCGGCATTGGTATAAAGAATGATGTTGTCGTGCTTCTTGATTTGCGTGAGCAAATTGGCAACCACCTCGGAACCCAGCTGATTGACCGGGCCCATCCGTCCGACTTGTGATGCCCAGCCGCCGGGCTCGCTCTCACGCTCAATGATATAAACCGCCAACCCCATGTCAGCCAGCGAAATGGCGGCACGCATACCTGCCACACCCGCACCAATCACCAACACGCGTTGCTGGGTTTCAATGCGGGTGGGGGTCAGCGGATGCGTCAGGGCAGCCTTGGCGACACCGGCACGCACAATGTTGATACCTTTGAACGTGGCTCCAACCTTGTCACCCGAGTGCACCCAGGAGCACTGCTCACGCAGATTGACGTGAACGTACTCATAAGGGTTCATCCCGGCACGCTCCGCCATGGCGCGGAAAGTGTACATGTGAAGTTTTGGCGAGCACGAGGCAATGACCAAACCATCAAGGTTCTTCTCCTTGATCTCGTCAATCATCTCCTGTTGAGAAGCATCCGAGCAGGCAAACAAGTGCGTCCGTGCCACCGCCACATCCGCTTCACCGGCCACCGATTCAGCCACTTCCTTGACGTTCACATGGTCAGAGATATTCCCTCCGCAATGGCACACATAGACACCGATGCGGCGTTTGTCCGTCACTTCAGTCACTTCTGTCACGTCAGTCATGATTGGCCCCTCGTCCGTTCGATATAGGCGGCTGCCTGGGTCGCTGCCGCGCCGGAGTGCAGCACGGTGTCGGGAATGTCCATCACACCAATGGTCGTACCTGCCGCAAAAAGTCCATCGACGTTGGTGCGCGATGGTTCACTGAAGGGATCAATTTCTCGCACGTAGCCGAAATCGTCCGAACCCAATTGCTCGCCCTTGTAAAGCGCAAAGGCATCGGTATTGGGCAGAAATCCCACCGTCAGAACCACCAGATCGTGCTCACGCACCCGCTTGCCTCCTTCGCCCAGCATGTCTTCGTAATGCACTTGCAGGTTGCCATTGGGGAGCTCGTCAATTCGCGCTACCTTGCCCTTGACGAATTCGATGCCCATGCCAATGGCTTGCTCGTAGAACTCGTTGTAGCCCTTGCCAAATGCCCGAATGTCAATGGTGTAAATGGTGATGTCGGCCATTGGCAAGGCACCCATGGCCAACTGCGCCTGCTTGATGGAATACATGCAGCCAATGCGGCAACACAGCGGGTTGCAGACCGTCTGGTCACGCGAGCCGACACACAGCAGGATGGCGATGCTTTCGGGCTCCTTGCCGTCGGAGGGCCGAAGTACCCCATTGAAAGGACGCGTCGGTGCCAACAACCGGTCCATCTGCGGGCCGCTGACCACATTGGGGTACCTGTCGTAGCCCAGCAGTTCCTTGGTGGCCGGGTCGAGAATCTTGAACCCGGTTGACATGACCACTGAACCCACATTCAGTGACATGGGTGTTGGCTTCTGGGAAAAATCAATACAGTTGGGCGCACAGACGCTGACACATTCCATGCACTGTGAGCACTCGCCACAGTTCATGCAACGCAGCGCCTCCTGGCGTGCTTCTTCCTCGGTCATGACTTGCTCGTAGCACTCAAAGCTGACGCGACGTTTTTCCAGCGACAACACAGGCTGTGGAATGGGCTGGCGCTTGGTAAAGCGTTTGGCTTCATCGAGCACCACCGCCTTGTCGGTCTTCTCCATGACACCATCAAACGGAACGTCCATCGACTCGTTCTTCAGATGGCGGTCCATGTAGAACGCCGCGCGCCGCCCCTGGGCGATCGCGTTGATGATCATGGTCGGTGCCGTCACGCAGTCGCCACAGGCAAAAATATCCGGGTAGGCAGTCTGACGGGTTTGCGGATCAGCAATCAAAAGGCCCTTGCTGTTCTTCATCTCTGTGGGGAAATCAGTGGTCGATGGCAGCAGGCCAATGGCCAGCACCGCCATGTCAACCGGAATCACCTTTTCCGAACCTTTGAGCGGCACCGGGCGACGCCGACCACTCTCATCAGGCTCGCCGAGTTCCATGGTGATGCATTCGACACCCACCAACTTGCCGTCATTGCCAATGAACTTGGTCGGCGCGCTCATCAGCATGAGCTCCACGCCTTCCTCAATGGCACCGTCGATTTCCCACTCATGCGCAGGCATTTCCTTGCGCCCGCGGCGGTA
The DNA here is from genome assembly GCA_018061265.1 of Rhodoferax sp. Taxonomy (GTDB): domain Bacteria; phylum Pseudomonadota; class Gammaproteobacteria; order Burkholderiales; family Burkholderiaceae_C; genus Rhodoferax. The sequence continues at coordinate 15,988 of JAGOUM010000010.1, forward strand.
GTTGATGATGACCCGTTTGGCACCCATGCGAATGGCTGCCCGCGCCGGGTCCATTGCCGAGTTGCCGCCACCAATGACCATGACGGTTTTGCCCTTGACATCGGGCTTGGTACCGATATTGATCTCATGCAGGAAATGCATGCAACCCATGATGCCGTCCAGATCGTGGCCATCAATATCGAGGCCATTTTCATCCGATGCACCCGTGGTGATCAGAATGGCATTGAAGCCCTGCTGCTTGAGCTTAGACAGATCGGTGACCCGATGTCCGGTCTTGATTTGGACACCCAGCGCCGTGACGTTCTTGATATCACGGTCCACCACATCGTTGGGGCAACGATAAGGGGGGATAGCGGTACGCAACATGCCGCCGGGCTTGCTTTCGGCCTCAAATATTGTGACTTGGTGACCTTCGCGCGCCAGATAGAACGCAGCACTCAAGCCCGCCGGGCCGGAGCCTACCACGGCAACCCGTGTTGCCAGCTGGTGCTCAACCGGACCGTATTCGGGTTCAGGATGCTCAGCATAGTAGTGGTCGGCCATGAAGCGCTTGATGCCACGGATTTGAACCGTTCCTTCTTTGTCGCCTCGCGTGCAGTCGGATTCGCAAGGCGCATAACACGCCCGCGCCAAGCTGCCGACCAGTGGTGCGTTTTCCAGATGCAGGTCGAACGCCTCTTTGAAGCGCCCCGCCCTGACCAGCGAGATATAACCGCTGGCCTTGACGTTGCCCGGACAAGTGAAAGTGCAGGGGGCTTCGCCACGCCGGTCAATCACCGCCTTTTTGGGGATGGCCTGCGGGAAAGGAATATGTGCCACCCGGCGCGTCACCAGACCGTAGTTGTATTGATCAGGTACTGTGACCGTGCAGATTTCCTCGCACTTGCCACAGCCGGTACAGGCATCAAAGTCGACGTAGGAGGCCTTTTTGTGCAAGTCCACAGCGAATGAGCCGTCGGCGTTGCGCACAACGCTGTCAACCTCGCTGTAGGTCATGATTTGCACATTGGGATGATGCGAGACTGACGCCATTTTTGGCGTCACGATGCAACTCGCGCAATCGAGCGTCGGGAATACCTTACTCAGCAGGATGGCCCGTCCGCCAATGCTGGCATCTTTGTCCACCAGCAGAACGCGGTATCCCATATCGCCCATCGAGGCAGCGGTTTCCATGCCGGCAACGCCAGCACCCACCACCATTACATCGTAGTCCAGCGGACGTGTTTCAGTATTAGGCTTCAAGAGACTTTAACTCCTGTTGGTATTTGTTCATGTGAACAACGAAGTTGTCCGCGCAGACGGAGCAGAGCCCGGCCATCTTCAGTCGTTTGGGACTGATGCCGTGCTCTTTCATCATCGTTTGCGCGCGCGAAACCAGTGTGCTGGTGCGCGATGTGCAATCAGTCAGGTAGGCACAGTCACCCCCGCAGGCGGCAATAAATACGCCATCAAAGCCACGTTCGAGGGCATGAACGATCCAGGAAGGCTTGACACCGCTGGAACAGGGCAAGGGGATGACCTGTACGGCAGTCGAATAGTGCAAATGTGCACTGCCGGCTTGGTCAATACCTGGATCCGAGATCGCGTTCGTTGAGAACACGAGGATCTTTGGGGCGTTATCGCTGGCGGGGGTACTCACTTTTAGACCTTCCGACGCAGGTAAACGCTCCAGAAACCATCATTCTCGACATCACCGAGATACTCGTGGCCCATCTTCTTGCACCAACGCTGAATGTCAACAATGGTGCCGCTGTCCGACGATTGCACCTCCATTGCACCGCCGACAGCAACTTCGCCAATGGCGCGCTTTGCTTCAAGCATGGGACCAGGACAAGCGGTGCCACGGGCATCGATGAGTTTACCGATCGACAGAGCTTTTAATTCACTAGCATTCATGGTATGGAGCCTTTTGAGTTGGGTTAAAAAATGGATTGAAAGTGATCTGTTACATGAACCAGCATTGTTTGGAGTGGCTGCACATATCAATGAGGGTGGCGACACCGGCAAACTTGATGTTCGGGTAGTCGATCAGGTCTTCACGCTTGATGCCCATGAGATCCATCGACAGGTTGCAAACAGTGATTCGCACCCCGAGCTCACCAGCAGTGCTGATGAGCTGGTCAAGAGGCATGGCGTTGTGTTTCTTCAAATCAAACTTGATTTCTGAAGGCTGCATTGCGCCCGCCGAATCCGGCAGATCTCGCTTGGCCTTGCTCGGGTCAACCAGCGCTGCGGTGGCCCTGAGCATGAAGAACATGTCGACTTCCGTATCGAAGGTTGTTGCGCCAAGCGCGATCATGAAGGCACCCATCGTGTGCTCAAGGTCACCGCTCATCACACCGATGGTGAGTTGATCCTTGGGTGCCTCGCGCTCAAGTGCTTCCACCCGTTTCAGCAGGTCTTGCAGAAGTTGGTCCTTGTCTTGACTGTCGCTCATGTTGACTTTCCTCAAATGGTTGTATAAAAGTTCTTCTTGCTGGTTTCCGCTGGGAGGGCGTCAATGGCAGATTCCGGTCTGGCATTGGCATATCACTTCGTATTTGTTCATTGGGCCGTCGGCTACCTCAGTGAGTTCGAGTGACTGTGTGGCACGACTTTTGCTGAGTGGGTTTCATTGGTAAAAAATGCCACAACCGCTTCTTTATCAATCGGTGTTAGCTATCAGATTTGTCAGCACTTGCAACGGTTCCAAGTGGATGCTGTCTGCTGCGGGGGTATGTCCATGCGGACGCGGCGCGAGCGCGCCATTGTCCCGTTTGGTCCGACTCTGCATTGTTTTGCACCATGCGTTTCTATTTGATTAAGGTATCTGGTTGCCTTGACTGGTTGGTTAGACCACGCAACTGGCCCTCTTGAGCATTGCGTCAAGCTTGGCAGCCGACACGGCATCATCCAATGAGTCTGCCAGCGCTGGTTGCTGCGCTCGGGCAATCAGCCTTGCCAAGATGGCAACCATTTATCGCTCTTTCGGGCCTTGAAGCAGACTGGCAAACCAGCTGACCGGTGAGCGCAACGACCGCAAAGGGAGGTACACCAACAAAACTGGAACCATCAACACCAGTATTGGCATATAGATCAACAGTGTTGATGTAACTTCGGCGGTTTGCATCAATTGATGCTGCAGGTCAGTCGGGCTCATGATGGTGCTCCCAATCAGGGTTTGTGAAATTTATGGATTGGTCATCAGAACAACTGCATAAACCGGGCCAAGTCTGCAGTTTTGTAACTTATTGATAACGTTGACTATTTTTCCGCGTAATCTCCATTGGCTCAGATAGACTGCAAAAAATGGCGGCAGTGACCTCACGAAACCGCCATAATTGGCGGTCAAAAAACCTTGGGAGTTGTGCGTGAACCTGAACAAAATCAGTTCGTTTCTGGATTCATTTGACGAACCAAGCATCGTCATGGATGCCAACTACCGCATCCTCTCAGCCAATCAAGCCTATCTGCGCGACTTCAGCAACAATGGCCCGGTCGTTGGCCGCCTTTGTTATGAAATCTCTCACCGGTTCAGTGTGCCCTGTGATCAGGCAGGCGAATCTTGTCCCTTGCAGGCAAGCCGGGCCAGCGGTCAGAAAGAACGGGTACTTCACCTTCACTACACATCACGTGGCGAAGAACACGTCGATGTCGAAACGACGCCGATCAGCGACGACAACGGAGAGCGAACACTCTACGTCGAGACGATGCGCGTGGTACGCCAGGCCAGCAGTCGCCCTGCGGCGCAGGGTCTGGTGGGACGCTCGCCGGCGTTTACCCGCATGCTGGCACGTGTGATGCGCGTTGCGCCGTCAATGGCAGCGGTGATGCTGCTTGGTGAAACCGGCACCGGCAAGGAGCTGGTCGCTCGGGCAATCCACGAAGGTAGTGCACGTGCGGCCCGTCCATTCGTTCCGGTCGACTGTTCAGGCTTGACGGAAACCCTCTTCGAAAGCGAGCTGTTTGGCTACGAGAAAGGTGCCTTCACCGGCGCGACGCACCGCAAACAGGGCCTGATCGAAACGGCCAACGGCGGCACATTGTTTCTTGATGAAATTGGCGATCTGCCGCTTGCGCTGCAAGTCAAGCTATTGCGATTGCTCGAAACCGGCACTTTTCGGCGCGTCGGCGGTGTAGAGGTGTTGCCAGCGAATTTCCGCCTCATCTCGGCGACGCACCGCGATCTCGATGCTTTGGTCAAAGTGGAAACATTTCGCCGCGATCTGTACTTTCGCATCAACACATTTCCAATCCACACGCCGTCTTTGCGAGAACGCGCGCCTGACCTCGCGTTGCTAGTCGAGTCACTGCTTTCGCGCGTCGCGCCGGGACGCGAATTGCATTTAAATGCCGAGGCGATGTCGATGCTGGAGTCCATGCAGTTCGATGGCAATATTCGTGAATTGCGCAATCTTCTCGAGCGTGCCAGCCTGCTTGCCGATGGAGATGAAATCGAACCTCGGCATATCCTCGACATGGAGACCGAACCGGAAGCCAGTGCGGTTACGCGCCCCAAAGAGATCGACGGCAGGTGGCTGACGCTCAAGGAAAACGAGCATCGTTATCTGGCCTGGGCGTTGGCGGCGCACCAAGGCGATCGCCCAGCACTGGCGCGGCACCTTGGCATCAGCGAACGCACCTTGTTCCGAAAACTTGGTACTTTGTAACCAGCAGACAGGGGTTCAGCTAGTCAGCCGAACCCACCTGACGAACCAGCACAGGTGTTCAGACAAGCCCAATCGAGTGAAACCGGCGAACTCGGACCTATTTGGCCTTGATGGTGTAACTGCCGTCTTTGAGCCACTGGATGTCAGCATCCAGAAAAGCGGTTTTCAGCTCAGGTTTGTACAGCTTGACCATGTCATAAGCCTCACCGCTGCGCCCGCCAGCACCGCAGAAGAAGATGATGGGCTTGTCAGTGGGCAGCTTGTCAATGCTCTTCTCCAGCGCATTGATGGGGAAGTTGAGCGCACCCTTGAAGGTGCCAGCGGCCACCTCCTGCGGTTCCCGCACGTCGATCAGGTGTACTGTGTCGGGTGCTTCTTTGTAGATGCGCTCAAACGATGCCACCGTAATGGTGCCAGCCTCTTTGCCTGCTTCCATCGCCGGGGGTGGCAAGGCGGAGGGCAGGCCTGAGTTTTTCACCCAATCGGGCATACCTGCTTCGTAAACACGGATATTGGTATAGCCCAGCTTTTCGGCCTTGAAGGCCGAGTTGTGGCTAAGCACACAGGTTGGGCCATCGCAATAAAAAATCAGCAATTTGGATTTGTCAGCCGGCAACAGCTTGGGGGCGAGCTTGTCAAACTGTGAATCGGGCATGTTCACAGCGGTGGGAATGTGCCCCAGGTTGAACTTGCGCGCTGCGGGCCGTGCATCAATGATCATGGTGCCGTCGCCTTTGGCAGCCACCACATAAGGCTTGACGAAGGCCAGGTCAACAATCTGGCTGTAGCGCTTGAATGACGCGCTGGCAGCAGGCGCTGCCGGTTCTGCAGCAGCCTGAGCGTAGGCTGCAGTGCTGCAAAACATGGGCAGCATGACCAAAGAGGCGGCCAGCACGGTGCTGGCAAAGTGGAACGATTGGCGTGACATCATGAACTCCTTTTTGTAAACTGGCGCGAAAGCAAAGCCGCACAAAATATGCCCGGCAATGGCCCCAAGCCAGGCATGCTGTTGAAACAGGAAACCATTGGAAACGACGACTGGTTCAGGGGCTGGCTATTAACTGCAACTCGCCGGTGCATCACCGTCTTTGGCACCCTTTATCAAAAAGGACTTGATGTCCTCAAACAATTCCTTGGCGGGTGTGTCGGCAAACTTGGCAGCGGCCTTGTTGCTGTCTTTGATGCTGGCACGGTATTCAGGACTGACGTATTTGCTCACCGTTTCCTTACCTTTGGCGTGCTTGTCGGTCAGCATGTAGGCACCCCAGTCGGCTTTGGTCTTGGTGCTGGGGTTGATGGAACCAATGGGTGCTGCGGTGTGGCATGAAGTGCATACGCTGCGGTAGTACACCCGGCCGCGCTTCCAGTCTGCGTCATACGCTTGTGCTGAAAACGATGCACCCAGCAGCGTCAGCAAAGCGGCAGTGGTGAGGGTATTGAAATGTGTCATGCGAATCTCCTGATAAGAAATGAAATTAGTCGAGCTCTTCCCAGCCAGTGATCATGGCCTTGATCTGCGAGGTGACTTTGTGACCCGTGGTGGCCAGATACAGGTGCGAAATCAAAAACGCCAGCATGAGAAAGGCACCAATCACATGGCCGGTGGCGACCCATTCCAGCTGCAGGCTGCTCAGGCCCCAATTGGCCCAGTCGGCGTAGTACAAATACAGCCAGCCGGTGATCCAGATCAGCGGGCTCAGCAGGGTCAAAATGGCCAGGTAGGTCAGACGTTGCAGCGGGTTGTGCTTTTGCCGCGAGCTGGGCTTAAAAGGGTGAGGTTCGTTCTTGAAGATCCCCGAAGAGTAATAGTTCATGATCGCCACCACCTTGTCAAAGGTGGGTATGTATTGGCGCCATTCGCCCGTGGTCACATGCCAGAAGATGGCAAACACCCACAGCCCCACCAAGGTCCATGCCGCAGTAACGTGCAAGTCAACGGCACGCTCAAACCCCAGCAGGTTGTAGGTGCCACGAATCTCAAAGCCGCTGACCAGCATGAAGATGATCAGCGCCGCCTGCGACCAGTGCCAGAAGCGCTCAAAGCCCTTGAACAGATAGACACGTTCACTCATTTTGTTGCTCCTTGAGTCTTGCCACGAGACACCACGCGCAGTGCGCCATGGCCCAACACACCGATCAGCACCAACAGCGCAAGACTCCAGCCCAGCTTGTCAAGCCAGGCGGTGCTGCCGCTGCCGGGCATGTAGATGCCATCCAGGCCAGCCAGGCGGCCGTCCTTGCTGTGGCAGTCGACACAACTCAGGGCTTTGTCTTTGGGTGCCACCATGTGGGTGATGGGCCAGTCCATCTGGGTCTTTACAAAGTCAAACTTACCAGAATACGGGGTGCCCGACACCTTCATGCCGGCCTCAATGGCCTTATTCCACTCCAGGTTCTTCCAGTAGCCGGTATCGTCATTGCCCGCGGTGTGCGGCGTGATCAGCGTCATGTTGCCGGTGTCATAAGGTTGCTTACCGCCAAAGCGTTTGATAGGCCAGATCATCGACTTGCCGTCGCTGGCGCTGCCGCCCAGCTTGTTGATGTGGGTCACCGGCTGGCTGGTGTCGAGCTTGTCGGTAAGCAACGTGTAGTTGACCTGCCCGTTGAACCAGACGTACTGTGGTTTGACGTTTTCGGCCAGCACAAAGTCGCCCTTGCGTGACTCGTAAGTGATGTGGCCTTTGGCATCTTTGCGCACGATGTGCTGGCCGTTGGCATCACGCTGGCCTGCGGTAGACCAGTCCCAGTTCATCTTGGTGGCGATGCCACCCCGGGCGAAGGTTGGAATGTGGCACGTCTGGCAGGCCAGCTTGGCGGTGTGCTGGTTCAGTCGCTGTTTGGTTTTGTGCGGGCCATTGCCGTGGCACGACACGCAGGTGGCCGGGTTGCCATTGCCAGTGTTGCCGCGAAGGTGCGCGCCCTTGCCGTCTTTGGCGGTGGGGGTGTAGCGGCTGCCGGCCACGTCATGGCTGGAGGTTTTGTGGCATGTGCCACAGGTGAAGTCCAGGCCAGAGGCATCCATGTGCACATCAAGCTCTTTTTCAGGTGCGGCCAACGAACTGTCCATGTCACCGTGTTTGACCCCATCGCCGCCGCCACCATTGAAGTGGCAGGCGCCGCAGGTGTCACGACTGGATTTACCCACCTTCTGGGCAATTTTGGAGAGATCAATGCCCTTGAGGATCTTGCCCGAGCCGGGCGGAGACTCGGTGTCTTTGGTGAGCACATTGCCGGCAAAGCCGGCTGGTTTTTTGTAATTGCCAGTGGTGTCGTGGCACACCACGCAGTCCACATTTTCTTCGGACTTGAAGTCAAACGACGCATCTTTCCAGCCGTAACCCACATGGCAACTGTTGCATGCAGCCTCGTTCGACGCAACGGAGATGCAGAAGTTGTTGACCACATTTTTCTTGCCCAACAGCTGGTTGGTCTCAGGGTTGCGGTATTCCCACTTCCAGTGCTTGGTGCGGTGAATCTGTCCGGCCGCCTCGGTGTGGCAACTCAGGCAGACTTTGGTCAGCTCAGGGCCAGAGTTGAACTGGACTTGCAATTCCTTGAACTTGGAGTGGTCTGCGGTAGTGTTGAGCTTGAGCGGTTTGTCTTCTTGAGCCTGGATTGCTGTTGCAGTACCAAACAACAAACAGCCAACGATGCCTAACACCGTGGTTATGTGCTTGAAATGGATAGTCATGTTCAACCTCTTTAAGGCCGATCCAGGAAAACCTGCATCGACAAGGGTTGATTTTGATCACGCTTGAAATTTATTTTTTTGACAATGGTCAATATTCGTGCTCGCTTATTTTGACCTTGCGCAAACTTTCATTGCATTTTGCCGCTGCCTATTCGCATCTGACTTGGCTTAGCCAGGCCGGCAGGCAACCATCGGGCAGGCGTTGACGTAGTGCCAAAACGCAAAGCCGTGCAGCCCGGATTAATCGGCATCAAACAACCTGACCACACCAGCGTACAGCTGCGTGGATTGCAATTTCGCTGCGTGTTGATGCCTGACAGCGATTAAAAGAAGCCCCAACAAGAAGAGCGTGACATTGTTATTTGATAAGCGCTAGAAGCCAATATGCCTCACATCTAAACAGCGTGTGACACATTGCCGTTTCATCGCGGTTTTGCGCCGTGATGGTCTGCCGTCGCTCAAACCTTGCGCCACCACAGCGACCCGAACTGACCTTGCAGCCAGGCGATGAACTGCGTGACCTTGGCGGGCACCATGCGCGGCGACGGGAACACGGCATGGATATCCTGCTGCGGCAATTGCCAGGTATCGAGCACACTCACGAGCGATCCGTTGGCCATCGATGGGTACGCCACGTACTGCGGCAGCGCGGCCACGCCAAAGCCCAGGCGCGCTGCTTCCATCAGCGACGACAGGTTGTTGGAGCGCAGCTGGCCGCGCACCGCCACCGACTGCGTCTGCCCGACGGCGTCACCAAAATGCCAGCGCGCATCGCCTTGCACCGTGCTGTAGATCAGTGCCTGATGGTCAGCCAGATCGTGTGGTGACTGCGGTGTGCCACAGCGTTTCAGATAGTCCGGCGATGCCACCACCACCCAGGGGTTCAGGCCAAGAAAACGCGAACCCAAAGTGGAGTCGGCCAGACGACCCATGCGGATGGCCACATCGACCCCCTGCTCGACCATGTTGACATAACGGTCTTCGCAGTTCAGGTCAACCTGCACCTGCGGGTTCATGCGCATGAACTGCAGCACCAGTGGTGCCAGCACGCGCCGCCCAAACGCTACCGAAGTATTGATGCGTAGGGCACCTTGAATCTGGGTTTGCAGCAGCGCGGCCACCGAGCTGGCTTCATCCACATGGTGGGCAATCAGCTTGCATTTGTCGTAGTACAGCAGGCCGATTTCGGTCGGTGTCACACCCTGCGTGCTGCGGTGCAGCAGGCGCGCGCCCAAGTGCGCTTCCATGCGGCTGACTTGTTTGGTGGCGGCGGGTTGGCCGATACCCAGCTCGGCAGCGGCCTTGCTGTATGAGCCCAGATCAACTACGCGAACAAACAGTTTGAGCCTGGCGCCGCCATCAACCCGCTGTATGCGCAGCTGCGCGAACGTCAAAGTATCGCCCATGTGCTGGCGCGCCATGTGTAAGGTGCGTCCCACATGGTCGGGGGCTACACCCGGGCACGCGCCGGCCACACCGGTGTGTGTATTGGCACCAGCGGCGCGGCTGGCACCGAAATGACGGGCACGACCACGCCATCCCGCCTGCACGTCACCCCTTGTACATGAACGCAAGGTCTCTCAATCCAGCCAGCTGGTCAGGCAACACAGGCAACTGATCGCCTGTTGGGTCCGTGACTCTCAACCCCGAACGCGTCTTCGTCATCTTGGAGCATTCGTCGGGCAACCTTATTTTGCAGTTGGCTGCATGAATGAGGCGACAACTAACTTGAAGCGCACTGCGATGACACGCTCACTATTGAAGGCTTGAATTGGTGCTTGAAATTGTTAGGCAATAGGGAAAGGGCGCCTGACTTCAAAAACAACCACGTCTATAAGCTGTAACCAAGATGCTTGGTTGGCTCGGAGCTTTGTGCGCGAGTCACAACGATCCGTCGGACACTTGTTTTAGGCGCATGAGGCCGATCCGCGACCGGATGCGCCATAAGACATTCTGAATTTCAAACCGGATACTCGTGGCCGCCGCTAAAAAAATAAACCCCTCCAGCGTGCTGGAGGGGTCATCAATACAGACCGGCAATACAGCGTCAGCAACTCCTGTTTAGAGCCACTGGCGTCAACTGCGTTCGACCGCAGCTGGATATAGCTTACTTGGTCATGTCTACGCCATAGAACGAATGCCGTCCGAACGGGCTGAGCTTGAAGTCGATGACTTCTTTACGCACCGGCTTGAGCTGCACCGCATGCGCGATGGTGAACCAAGGGGCTTGCTCCTTGAAGATCACCTGGGCCTGCTCATAGAGCTTGGTGCGTTCAGCCGGGTTGGTGACGGTCTTGGCCTTGACCACCAGATCGTCAAACGGTTTGTGGCAGAACTTGGCGACATTACTGCCGCCGGCTTTGGCCGAATCACAACCTAGCAAGGTGTGAAGGAAGTTGTCTGGATCACCGTTGTCACCGGTCCAGCCGAGCATGCCCATCTGATGTTCGCCCGCTTGCATGCGCTTGCGGTACTCGCCCCACTCAAAACTCTTGATTTCGGCCTTGATACCCACCTTGGCCAGGTCAGCCTGCATCAGTTCGGCGATACGTTTGGCGTTCGGGTTGTAAGGGCGCTGTACCGGCATGGCCCACAGGTCGGTGCTGAAGCCGTCCTTCAGGCCCGCGGCGGCAAGCAGCTTTTTGGCTTCTGCGGGGTTAAAGGCGTCATCCTTGATGGACTTGTTGTACGACCATTGGGTCGGCGGAATCGGGTTGGTGGCTGGCACGCCGGTGCCTAGGTAAACCGCATCAACGATGGCTTTTTTGTCGATCGCCATATTGACCGCCTTGCGTACACGCACATCGTCAAACGGCTTCTTGGTGGTGTTGTACGCCAGGTAACCAACGTTCAGACCAGGTTGCTCCAGCACTTTGACGTTGGCATCTTTGCGGATGGCCGGCAGGTCAGCCGGGTTGGGATAGGGCATGACATGGCATTCACCCTTTTGCAACTTGGCCCAGCGCACCGATGCATCAGGGGTGATCGAGAAGATCAGGTCATCGATCTTGGCTTTGCCGGCCCAGTACTGCGGGTTGGCCTTGTAACGAATCAGGGCGTCTTTCTGGTATTGCACCAGCATGAAGGGGCCAGTGCCGATGGGGTCCTGGTCAATTTTTTCTGGCGTGCCGGCCTTGAGCATGGCAATCGCATATTCCTTGGATTGCACACCGGCAAACTGCATCGCCAGATTTGACAGGAACGGCGCCTCAGGGGCGTTCAGCACAATCTTGACGGTGTAGTCGTCAACTTTGTCCACCGACTTCAGCAGTTTGGGCATGCCCATGTCATTGAAATACGAGTGGTTCGGGCTGGTGACTTTGAAGTACGGGTCGTTTTCTTTCCACTGACGCTCAAACATGAACAGCACGTCGTCGGCGTTGAAATCGCGGCTGGGCTTGAAGTTCTTGTTGGAGTGCCACTTCACGCCTTTGCGCAGGTTAAAGGTGTACTCCAGACCATCCTTTGAGACAGTCCAGCTTTGCGCCAGGTTGGGCACAACCTTGGTGCCACCGCGCTCGAAATCGACCAGATTGTCATAAATCTGCTCGCCGGCATCAAATGAGGTGCCGGTGGTGTTGATGCTGGGGGCAAAGTTTTCCGGGCTGCCTTCAGAGCAGAACACCAGCGTCTTGGCCGAAACCGGGGAGAGCGCCAGTAGCGCAGGCAAAGCCAGCACACACAGAGCCGTGGGCTTGAGCGAGAATTTTGAAATCGTCATTAATGAACTCCTGACAGGTTAATGCTGCGCTGCAGCGGGTTGGATAAATTGTTCGGCCAGATGGCAGGCGACTTGCCTGCCAGCCAACTCACGCAGGACCGGGCGCTCCGATTGGCAGCGCGCTGTCACATGCGGGCAGCGTGTTGAAAAAACGCAGCCGCTGGGCGGGTTCAATGGTGAGGGCAGTTCACCCTTGAGAACGATACGCTGTTGACTGACACCACTGCCCGCGATACCAGGGGTGGAGGCAAGCAGGGCCTGTGTGTACGGGTGTAATGGCCGGGCAAACAGGGTGGCCTTGTCACCCTGTTCCATCGTGTGTCCGAGGTACATCACCAGCACTTCGTGGGCGATGTGGCGCACAACACCCAGGTCGTGTGAAATGAAAAGGTAGGCCAAGCCCAAATCACGTTGCAGGTCAGCCAGCAAGTTGAGCACTTGTGCCTGAATCGACACGTCAAGCGCCGACACCGGCTCGTCAGCGACGATCAAGCCCGGCTTGAGCATCAACGCCCGTGCAATGGCAATACGCTGACGCTGTCCGCCAGAGAACATGTGGGGGTAACGGTCGTAATGTTCCGGGCGCAGCCCCACCAGCGCCAGCATGTCGCGTGCTTCAGCGGCGCGCTGGGTGGCACCCAGCCTGGTGTTGATTTCAAGAGGTGCTTCGAGGATGGCACCAATCTTCTTGCGCGGGTTGAGCGAGCCATAGGGATTCTGAAACACCAGCTGTACGCTGCGACGCAGCGCATGGCGCTCGCTGGCACTGGCGCTGACAACATCAAACTCACCAAGTTGAAGGCTGCCTGCTGTAGGAGTTTCAATCAGCGACACCATACGCGCCAGGGTTGACTTGCCACAGCCGGACTCGCCCACCACAGCCAGTGTTCTGCCCGGGAAAACGGCAAACGAAACACCGCCCACGGCCTGCAAATGGTCTGCCTTGCGAAATGCGCCATGGCTGATTTTGTAAACCTGTTTCAGGTCGCGCGCTTGCACAACCGGCTGTGCCGGGTTGACGTGTGCTGCAGGGTGTTTGACAGAGGCGTTCATGCGACTGATTCCGCAATGGCCTCACCCAATGGCGCATGGCAGCGCACCCATCCGGTCTGCCATTCACGCAGCGCGGGGCGCTCGTCACGGCAATGCCGGTTGGCGTAGATGCAGCGCGGCGAAAACAGACAGCCTGTGGGGCGGTCGTACAGGCCGGGCACCATGCCCGGAATGGTCGAAAGACGGGTCGCACCATCGCTGCGCTCGGGCATGGCTGCCAGCAACGCTTCGGTGTAGGGATGTTGCGGGGACTCAAAGATGTCTTGTGCGCTGCGCTCTTCCATGATCTGACCAGCGTACATCACCGCCACACGTTGTGCCATCTCGGAGACAACACCCATGTTGTGCGTGATCAGCACCAGCGCCATGTTGCGGTCTTTTTGCAAGGTGCGCAACAAGTCCAAAATTTGCGCTTGGATGGTCACATCCAGCGCGGTGGTCGGCTCATCTGCAATCAGGAGTTTCGGGTTGCAGGCAATGGCCATGGCAATCATCACGCGCTGGCTCATGCCCCCGGAGAGTTGGTGCGGATAGATTCCCAGACGGCTTTCCGGAGCGGGTATGCCCACCTGCTCAAGCAACTCAATGGAGCGTTTGCGCGCCTCGGTTTTACTCATGCCCAGATGAAGACGCAGCGTCTCGGCCATCTGAAAGCCGACAGTGAAACAGGGATTAAGGCTGGTGGTTGGGTCCTGAAAAATCATCGCCATGTCCTTGCCGATGACACTGCGGCGCTGGCGCTCGGACATGTTGAGCAAATCCTGACCATCAAATAGCAGGCGGTCGGCCGAGATCTGGCCCGGATAAGCGACAAGACCCATCAGTGCCATCATGGTCACACTCTTACCAGAGCCAGACTCTCCCACAATGCCCAGTACATCACCCGCTTCCAGGCTAAGCGACACCCCGTCGACGGCGTGCATGACGCCCGTCTTGGACGGGAACTGCACCGAGAGGTTTTCGATTTCCAGCATGGCCATACAGTTATAGAACCCTTGAATCAGCGTTTCAGCTTGGGGTCAAACGCGTCGCGCAGACCGTCACCCAGCAAGTTGAACGCCAGCACGGTGATCAGGATGGCCAGGCCAGGAAATGTCACGACCCACCAGGCACGCAGGACGAATTCGCGCGCATCAGCCAGCATGGTTCCCCACTCGGGTGAAGGTGGCTGGGCACCAAGACCCAGAAAACCCAGGGCTGCGGCGTCGAGAATGGCAGTCGAGATGCCCAGCGACGCTTGCACAATCAGTGGTGCTGTGCAATTGGGTAATACTTCGGAAAACATCAGGCGTATATGACCGGCGCCGTTCATTCGTGCAGCGGTGACATAGTCTTTGGACATTTCAGATATCACGGCGGCGCGGGTGATACGCACGTAATGTGGCAGCACCACCACGGCCACGGCGAGCATGGCGTTCATCAGGCCTGGCCCCAAAATGGCCACAATCACAATGGCCAGCAGCAGACTGGGCAGGGTCAAAATGATGTCCATGGCGCGCATCACTGCGATCTCGAACACGCCACGGAAATATCCTGCCGCCAGCCCGAGCACTGTGCCTACCAGCACCGACAGGGCCACCACGGCCAGCCCGATCGTGAGAGAAAGCCGGGCACCAAAGATCAGGCGGGAAAGAATGTCGCGGCCAATCGCGTCAGTGCCGAGCCAATGTGCCGTCGAGCCACCTTCCTGCCAGGCAGGGGGCACCAGGAATACACTGGAGTCGGTGGTGTCCGGGGCAAAGGGGGCGATCCACGGCGCAAATGCGGCCATCAACAGCACGCTAAGCACGATCAGCAAACCCGCAACAGCCCCTTTGTTGGTCGAAAAATAGTCCCAGAACTCGCGCAGCGGGTGGCGCGGTGTGGGCACAGGAGTGGTGTCGGTCAGAGTCGTCACAGTCAATGTTCCGATCTAGTGCCGGATGCGCGGATTGATGATGCCGTAGGTGACATCCACCAGCAGATTCACCAGCATCACCATGCCACCCAGCAGCAACATGCCGCCTTGAAGCACGGGGTAGTCGCGTCGGCCAATCGCCTCGATCATCCACTTGCCAACCCCGGGCCAGGAAAAAATGGTTTCTGTCAGGATGGCGCCGGTGAACAGCACCCCCACCTGCAGGCCGATCACTGTCACCACCGGAATCAAGGCGTTGCGTAGGGCGTGTAAGGCCACCACCCTGAAGTTGGACAGACCCTTGGCGCGGGCGGTACGGATGTAATCTTCACCCAGAACCTCGAGCATGGCTGAGCGGGTCATCCGGGCAATCACCGCCAACGGATTGGTGCCCAGCACAATCATTGGCAAAATCAGGTGTGAAGCCGCGCTCCAGAAGGCGTCCATGTCACCCGCCATCCAGGTGTCGATCAGCAGGAATCCGGTGACAGGTTCGATAAAGTACTGCACCGCGATGCGTCCCGATACAGGTGTCAGGTCCAGGTTCACCGAAAACAGCAGGATCAGCAGCAGGCCCCACCAGAAGATGGGCATGGAGTAACCCGTCAGTGACACCCCCATCACCCCATGGTCGAGGATGGTGTTGCGTTTGACTGCCGCCAGAATGCCCGCCGGAACCCCGATGATCAGAGCAAACAGGATGGCACTCAATGCCAGTTCAATGGTGGCGGGAAACAGCGCCAGAAACTCATTTAGTACCGGCTCATGGGTGATGACCGACTTGCCCAGGTCACCTTGCAGCACCCGCCCGATGTAAATGGCGTATTGCACCAGGATAGGGCGGTCAAAACCGTACTCGTGGCGCAACTCGGCATGGCGCTGCGGGTCAATGCCGCGCTCACCTGCCAGCGTTTCGATCGGGTCACCCGGTACCAGCCTGATCAGGAAGAACGCGACCAGTGTCATACCGACAAAGGTCGGAATGATCAGACTGAAACGGGTGAGCAGGAAACGCAGCATCAGCGCAGGGCTTGTAATGTTTTGGTGACCGGAATCATGCCACAAAGAAAAAGCCGACTTGCGTCGGCTCTTCCAGGTCGTGACAGACCAGTCTGGAGCATTTACTTCAGGTGTTTGCCAATCAGACCGGCGATCTCAAACATGGTCACCTGGGCCTTGCCGAAGACTTCCTTGAGCTTGGCGTCCGCATTCACCAGGCGCTTGTTGACGGCGTCTTGCAGCTTGTTTTTCTTGATGTAGTCCCATAGTTTCTTGACCACCTCGGTGCGTGGCATGGCTTTGGCGCCCACAACGGCTGCCAGAGCGCCGCTGGGCGTCAGGGCTTTCATGAAGGCGGCGTTGACCGTGCGTTTGCCTTCGGCCTTTTTCGGGGCAGCTTTCTTGGCGGGCGCAGCGGCCTTGGCGGGTGCAGCTTTTTTGGCCGGAGCCGCTTTGGCGGCGGCCTTGGCTGGTGCCTTGGCGGCAGCTTTCACCGGTGCTTTGGCGGCTACCTTTTTTTCTGGCGCCGCAGCTTTTGCCGGGGCGGCTTTTTTAGCGGGGGCTGCTTTTTTAGCAGGCGCTGCTTTTGTCTCGGGAGCCGCTTTTTTAGCTGGCGCTTTTTTTGCAGTTGCCATGTGTGTTGTCCTATGGGTAGTTGATCAATCACCAGCAATAACAGCCCGTTGCTGGTTGTGCCGAATCCTAATGGAGAAACCCGTGCTTTCCAAGCGCCATGTAAGAAATACGTCACGCAAAAGCACTTTTTTGTGGCATCTTGGTGCGAGATTTACAATTTTTACAAATTTGAAGGAGTTTGTTCACCATGAAACCCTTTGCGACCTGTGATTTGTGTGATGCCAACAAGAATGCCTCAGGTGCCAGATTTCGGGTTTTGCCGCCAGTGTTTCGTGACTTTGGCGCGGTCAGAAGCTTTTGTGGGCCGGTGGTAACAGTCAAGTGTTTTGAGGACAACTCGCTGGTCAAAGCGGCGGTTGATGCCTGCGGTTATGTCGATACGCCAGAAGGACGCCAGAGCAAGGTGCTGGTGGTGGACGGTGCGGGCTCACTGCGGCGCGCCCTGCTGGGTGGCAACCTTGGTGCAGCGGCGGCCCGCAATGGCTGGGCTGGCGTGGTGATTGATGGTTGTGTGCGGGACGTGGCTGAACTGCTGGTGCAGGATGTTGGTATTCGCGCCCTGGCCAGTATGCCAATGCCCACCGAAAAAAAGAACCAGGGGTTGGCCGACGTGCCGGTGCAGATTCAGGGGGTGTGGGTACATCCCGGCGACTGGTTGTACGCAGATGCCGACGGAATGTTGGTCAGCGATACAGCCTTGGTCTGAGTGGCGAAACCCGCTGCGCCGCTTATCGAACAGACGTCCCGCCTGCGGGCAAGGTTGCCAGGACCACGCCGCCCAGACACAGCACAAACGCAAACACCTGCATCGTGCTAAGAGTTTCACCCAGCACCATGACACCGACCAGGGCTGCGGAAATTGGCAGCATGACGGTGAAGACTCCAGCGCGGGAGGCAGGTACCGTTTGTAACCCGGTCATCCATAACCAGACAGTCCAGACACTGGCCGCCAGGGCGTAAAACAGCAGCAGCAACCAACTGCCCCACGCAACACCCGCAAAATCAAATGACAACGCGGCAAACAAACCCAGCGGTGTCATCAGTGCAAACCCCCAGAGGTTGATCAGTGCGGTGATGCGTTTGGGCGAAACACTGCCGGTGAGTGTTTTACCGATCACCGCATAGGCCGCCTCACACACGACAGCGCCAAACACCAGCAAATTGCCCAGCCATTGGGTATTTGATGTCAAATTGGCACCTGACGCAATACCAGTATGCATTTGTTGCTCTGTTTTTGAAATTGAAAACAAGCCAATTCCGAGCACTGCCAGCACAATTGCCAGGCCGACCCTTGGACATATGCGCTCGCGCAAAAACAGCCAGCTCAGCAGTGCCACCATGGTGGGGATGGCCGCCATGATCACACCGGCAGACACTGCGGTGGTCATGCTGACGCCAAACAGCATACAAATCGTGAACAGAAAATTGCCCAGGAACGATTCCAGGAAGATCAGCCAGCGTGTTTTGCGCGTCATCGGTGGCTCGTTGGCGGGTTTCAGCAGCCAGTGGGGCATCGCCATCGCACCGATACCAAAACGCAGCCATGCCAGCAGAAATACCGGCAGCGCGGCAACCAGCGGCTTGCTGAGCGCAACATAACTGCCAACCAGCGACATGCTGAGCGCCAGGAACGAGTACGCCATCCAGCGCGGTGGATGTGGCAGTGGGGTGGCAGCGTGGTGCATCAGGCGATTATTGGGAAAACTTGCGGTCGTCCGTCAGGCGCAAGTGTGGAACAGGTGGTCAGTGGATTGTCGTCGAGGGCCAGAATTGGCCCCAGGCCTTGTCCTGAATGCGGCGAAACTCACGGCTTTCGGCCATCTTGGCCTAAACCGACTGTTTTCAGGAGTGTGCCAGTATGTCTATGGGTCAATTTGCCTACGCCAGCAACAGCAACCGGTTTCTGGCTGCGCCCGATCTGGTGCAGCAGCCTTATGCTGTGGTCGGCGTGCCGTTTGATGGCGCGGTGACCAACCGGCCCGGCGCACGTTTTGGTCCGCAAGAGATTCGCCGCGCCAGCTTGATGCTGTGTGACGGTATTCATCCCTACTTTGATGTGTCACCCTTGGGCCAGCTGGGTGATGCGGGCGACATGCGCCTGCCCAATGCGACGCCGCTTTCCGAAGTGCGAACCCAGATTGAGGCACAGGCATCCACCTTGATGGCGCGGCACCACTGCGTGTTTCTGGGCGGTGATCACTCGGTGACCTTGCCCTTGCTGCGCGCTGCCCATGCCATCCATGGTCCGCTGGCGCTGATCCATTTTGATGCCCACTGCGACACCTGGGTTGACCACTTTGGCGAGCCGTCGGGCCACGGCACCTGGACCTATGAGGCCCTGCAGGAGGGCCTGGTCAGTGCACGGCACACGGTGCAAATCGGCATCCGCTCCAGTGGTGAACGGGCGGCACGCGAGTACGTGCAAGACCAGGGTGGGCTGATCTTCACGGCGCGCAGCCTGCGCGGGGTCGATGGTGCAGCGCTGCAGCCGGTGGTGGCAAAAATCAAGGAGCGGCTTGGCAGCCAGGCCTGTTATCTGACGCTGGACATTGACTGCCTGGACCCGGCTTTTGCGCCCGGCACCGGTACCCCCGAGCCAGGTGGCATGAGCAGTTCACAGGTATTGACGCTGCTGGAAGACCTGAGCAGCCTGAACCTGGTTGGCATGGATTGTGTTGAGGTGGCACCGGCCTATGACCATGCTGAGCTCACCAGCAGTGCAGCCGCCAGTTTTGTCTGGACTTACCTGTGTGGCCAGATTGCCAAACGCCTCTGAGAGAACACCACCATGCTGATCAATTCCGACACCCAACTTAACCAGAACAGCTACTACGAGGCAAGTGTCACGCGACCGGCATTGCTGCCTGCCTTGCAGGAGACGATTGACACCGATGTGCTGGTGGTCGGCGCGGGGTTTGCCGGCCTGTCAGCAGCCATCGAACTGTCGCAGCGCGGCTACTCTGTGGTTGTGCTGGAGGCCGACCGGGTGTGCAGTGGCGCCTCCGGGCGTAATGGCGGTCAGGCGATTGTGGGTTATGCCAGCGGTCAGGAACCATTTGAGCATCAGCTCGGGCGCGCGCAAAGCCGACTGGCCTGGGACATGTCGATGCAGTCGCTGGACCTGATTGATCGGCGTATTCGGGACTTCAAGATTGACTGCGACTGGGTCAAAGGTTATTTGCATGTGGCCGACTCGCCGCGCAAGGCGAGAGCACTTGAACAGGAAATCAGTGGCATGGCGCGCGACTACGGTTTTAAGGCCGAACTGTTGACCGGCGCAGAGGTGCAGCGTCATATCCGCAGTCCGATTTACCATGCATCGGCGTTTGACACTACCTCGGGCCACCTGCACCCGCTCAAGTACGGTTTGGGGCTGTTGCGTGCTTCACTGTCCCTGGGGGTGCGGGTGTATGAACGGTCAGCGGTCGTCAAGTTGCTACGTGGTGAAACCCTGATGGCCAGCACGGCCACGGGCAGCGTGCAGGCCAGATTCTGTGTGCTGGCTGGCAACTGCACCTTGCCTGAATACGGACCAGCGGTCGCGCCCGAGATCAGCGCGCGCATCATGCCGGTTGGCACCTACATGATCGGCACGGCACCGCTGGACGCTGCACTGTGCCGCGAACTGATCCCCAGCAACGCCGCCGCGTGTGACAACAACTTCATTCTGGATTACTTCAGGTTCAGTGCTGACCATCGCATGCTGTTTGGCGGACGGGTCAGTTACTCGACCAGAACGCCGCTGAATCTGCGCGGCCTGATGGCCAAGCGGATGGCCACGGTGTTTCCGCAGCTCCAGGGCGTGCCGGTCGAATTCCTCTGGGGCGGCTTTGTTGACATCAGCATGAACCGCGCGCCCGACTTTGGCCGCCTCGGGCACAACGTGTATTACCTGCAAGGGTTCAGCGGCCATGGGGTCGCACTCACCGGCCTGGCCGGGCAGCTGGTGGCACAGGCGCTGGCCGGCCAGGCAGAACAATTTGATTTGTTTGCCAGCCTGCAGCACCACAAGTTTCCGGGTGGTCCGCTGCTGCGAACACCCAGCCTGGTGCTGGGGATGTTGTTTCATCGGCTCAAGGATGCGCTGTGATGCGGATTCACGATGCGTCCATAAAGATTTTTGGCAGATGACTCTTTGCGAATTGTCAAACTGATACCATTGTTTTCCGCTATAGGTATTTTGATATCCTGCGCCGGCGCGGTTTCTACCCATACCTGTCCAGTACGTTTTTCCAAATGGAGGCGCTGATGTGCTATCTCGGATTTTCAACTGGCCGCTCAGACGGGCGCCTTGCGCTGTTGTGCTGGCCCACTAATCCAGGACAGGCATGATGAGCGCCGATCGCATGCACTCGCGTCCGCCAGGCAGCAGCCTGCTGAGCAACCTGCGTATCAGCCAGCGACTGGCGTTGGGCAGCACACTGCCGGTCGTGCTGTTGCTGGCATTTGCTGCTTGGCTATGGATATCGGTGGGACAGCTTCAGGTTGGCGTGAGTGTCAAACTCTCCGAACAGGCGGCCATGGCGTTGGAAGCGCGCATCATGGAGCGCGAGGTGGTGCAGGTGCAGCAATTCCTGTCTGATGTTTCTGCCACCCGAGCGCTTGACGGGCTGGATGATGGCTTTGCGCTGGCGGAGAAAAGTCGTGCCGAGTTTCTCAAGGGGCTTGCCCGTTTTGATGACTACGCGCGCACGCGCGCCGAGATGGCCGGGCAATTGAACTTGACCAAGGTGCGAGCCGACTTCGATGCCTATTACGCCGCTGGTGTGGTGATGGCCAAGGCTTATGTGGCCGGTGGCCCTGAGCAGGGCAACCCGTTGATGGAACCTTTTGACAAAGCCAGTTCAGCACTGCAGGACAGCATGGAAATCCTGGCCAAAGCCGCCTCGACGCAGATGCAGCAAGAGGTTGCTGCGGTTGTGGCGCAAGCCGGGTTGTTGCGTTTGGTGGCCGTTAGCTTGTGTGCCGCCGTGTTGTTGATCACCGGGGTAACCAACTGGCGCATTGCGCGCAGCATCGTGCGGCCCTTGCGCTCAGCAATGCAGGCGTTGCGCCGTGTGTCGCAAGGCGACCTGGCTTTTGATGTGGTGGTGGCGGGCAAGGACGAAACTGCGGATTTGATGCTGTCGCTGCGCAGCATGCAAGAGCAGTTGCGAAGCACTTATTTTGGGGTGCGCGCCAATGCCGAGCAGGTTGCCACTGCCAGTGAACAAATTGCCCGCGGTAACCAGGACTTGAGTGTGCGCACCGAGGAGCAAGCCAGCGCATTGCAGCAGACATCGGACTCGATGGAACGGCTTGATGCGGCTGTGGGTCAGAGTGCCCACAGCGCCAGCGAAGCCAATGTTCTGGCGCAGGCTGCCTCTTCGGCAGCCTCTCAGGCCGGTGGTGTGGTGGCGGCCATGGTGCAGACCATGGATGGGATCAATGAGAGTTCGCGCAAGATCGGCGACATCATTGGTGTGATTGACAGCATCGCCTTTCAGACCAATATCCTGGCGCTCAATGCAGCGGTGGAAGCGGCCCGGGCGGGTGAGCAGGGGCGCGGCTTTGCCGTGGTGGCGTCGGAGGTGCGCTCCCTTGCCGGGCGCAGCGCAGACGCGGCCCGAGAAATCAAGACGCTGATCACCGACAGCGTGCAACGCGTCGAAAGTGGCAGTGGTTTGGTGCAGCAAGCAGGCCATTCCATTGAGGCGGTGGTGGGTTCGATTCACAAAGTGGCGTCCATCATGCGCCAAATCACACAGGCAACCGGGCAAGAGCACTCGAGCATCGCCCAGGTGGCCCAGTCGGTGCGGCAGATGGATGCTGTGACCCAGCAAAATGCCGCGTTGGTGGAAGAAAGCGCTGCCGCAGCAGGCTCGCTGAGCGATCAGGCGCGGCATTTGTTGCAACTTGTCTCGGTGTTTAATTTGGGCCAGTCCGGCGCTGCAATGGGCACCATGGCGGCTCGCGGTGGCGATTTTTCGTCAGGCGGGTTTTCTGCCGTCGGTACCGGATCGTCGGCCCGGCAGTTGACGATGCGTTGAGGCAGTGCGGGGCAGTCGCTGGCACAGACCTGCGCTGCCCGCCAATGTGGCGCTGCACGGTGCCTATTTGGGTCCGTTGGCTTGCAAATAGCCTGACACACGGCGTGCCAATAGTGGCCCAAAGCGCTCAGTGTCCGCCAGCGGTGCATAGCCGTAGCCAATGACCAGCCCACCGATATCGCGGCGGCTCACGCAATAGGCCGATAGCGGGCGCACCATCAGGCCAGATTTGCGGATGTCCTGTGTCAGTGCCTGGTCATTCACGCCATCGGGCAGACGCATGCAGAGGTGCAGGCCCTGTTCGGCACCGCCAATGTGGCAATGTTCCGCCAGGCAGGGCTGTAGTGCGCCCAGCAGGCTCTGGCGACGCATGGCGTAGCCTTGGCGGGCGCGCCGCAAAGCGTTGGCAAAATGTCCAAGGTCGATGAATTCGGCCAGCGCCGCTTGTAAAGGCATTTGACCCGGGCGGTTCAGGTCGTAATGTGCGGATTTAAATGCTGCGGCCAGGCCCTTGGGGACTACCAGGTAGCCGAGCTTCAACCCGGGATAGAGTACCTTGGAGAATGAGCCCAGGTACAAGACCCGTCCTTCGGTGTCGAGCCCGGCCAGTGACGATATGGGCGGGCCGCTGAAGCGGAACTCGCTGTCATAGTCGTCTTCAAGAATCCATGCCTGATGTTGGCGGGCAAACGCCAGGAGCTGCTGACGTCGCGCCAACGACATGACTGCGCCCGTTGGATACTGATGCGACGGCGTGACGTAAATCAGTCTGGGTGTGTGCTGACTGTCCTGCAGCCGTGGTGCGATGCCTTGTTCGTCCACAGGTATCGCATGCATATTGAGACCGGTGGCCATAAATGCCTTGACCGCGCCCCAGTAGGCCGGATCTTCGATCCAGACCGTGTCTTTGTGGTTGGCCAGCAGTTGGGCACACAGAACCAGTGACTCCTGGGTGCCACTGGTGATGATGACCTGATCGTCATCCAGAGGCACGCTGCGAAATACGCGCAGATAGTCTGCCAAGGCGCGGCGCAAGGGAGCATGGCCACCCGCACCGCTGTAGTCCAGCATGTCGGGGTAGGTCATACGCCAGTGTTTGTTTTGCAGGCGCTGCCACAGCGCCACAGGAAATGCGCTGAAGTCGGCGATGCCGGGCGTAAATGGTTGAACTTCGAGTTCGGATGCACAAAATTGGGTGCTCAATGACTGGCCGCGGTGCGACAGCGGGCTGTTTTGGTGCGTTGGAGCGGGACGTCGATGGCGAGGTCGCTGAGGTACCTGGCTGTTGACAAAGGTGCCACTGCCAACACGGCTGACCAGATAACCTTCAACGGCGAGTTGGTTCAGGGCCGCCACCACCGTATTGCGCGACAGCTTCAGGTCCTGCACCAGGCTGCGACTTGAGGGCAGGCGCTCGTCAGCGTTCAGCCTGCCGTCCAGTATGGCGCGCCGCAGCGCCTCGTACAGTTGCCGGTGCAGCGGCAGTTTGCTGTAGGGTGTGGTGCTGAGTTCGGTGAGTAATAGTTCTGAAAGCACGATGCGGCAACAGGGTGATGGGTTACAGTGGCTTGGGCGGGATCGCAGTGTGTGCCTCCAAGTGGCACCATTCACTTAAATCAAATGGCCCTGATTGTGAGCCAATTTAGCCCCCACAATGCGCCACTGGCCCGATGGCGTTGTCCGGCTCAACGTCCCAAGGAGTAAGTATGAATGACAAAAAATCAATGAACTTCAACGATCTTGAGCAATGGCTCAACGAGCGGCGCGTGACCGAAGTGGAATGCCTGGTACCCGACTTGACCGGTGTGGCGCGCGGAAAGATCCTGCCACGCGTCAAGTTCACGGAGGACCGTGGCATGCGTCTGCCGCAATCGGTGGTCGCCATGGGGGTGACCGGCGAGTTTCCTGAAAGCGGCCCGTATTACGACGTGATCGACCCGACCGACCGCGACATGCAGTTGCGCCCTGACCCCAGCACGGTGCGCATCGTGCCCTGGGCTACGGACCCCACCGCACAGGTGATCCACGACTGTTTTGACCACCACGGCAATCTGGTGCCGTTTGCCCCACGCACCGTGCTGCGCCGGGTCTGTGACCTGTTTGCCGCCGATGGGCTGCAACCCATCGTGGCACCAGAGCTGGAGTTTTACCTGACCGCGCGCAACACTGACCCGAACACGCTGCTGCGCCCGCCGATTGGTCGCAGCGGCCGCGCCGAGACCTCACGCCAGGCCTACAGCATTGATGCGGTGAATGAGTTTGACCCCTTGTTTGAAGAAATCTACGACTATTCCGACAAGATGGAGCTCAATGTGGACACGCTGATCCACGAGATTGGTGCCGGCCAGATGGAGATCAACTTTTTTCACGCCGAACCACTGGGACTGGCCGACGAGGTGTTTTTCTTCAAGCGCACGGTGCGCGAATCGGCCCTGCGTCACGACATGTACGCCACCTTCATGGCCAAACCCATCGCGGGTGAACCGGGCAGTGCCATGCATGTGCACCAGAGCATCATCAACAAGGCCACGGGCAAAAACATCTTCAGCAATCCGGATGGGTCGCCGTCTGATGACTTTTTGCACTACATCGGCGGCCTGCAACATTACATCCCGGCGGCCATGGTGCTGGTGGCGCCCTATGTGAACAGTTACCGGCGTCTGGCGCGCCATACCGCTGCGCCCATCAACATCGAGTGGGGTTATGACAACCGGACCGTCGGCATTCGATCTCCGATCTCGTCGCCGGCGGCACGCCGGGTCGAAAACCGGGTGATTGGTGCCGATGCCAACCCGTATGTGGCGCTGGCCATGACGTTGGCTTGTGGCTACCTGGGACTGAAGAACAAGATCAAACCCAAAGCCGAGATGAAAGGTGATGCCTACCTGTCACCCTATGCCTTGCCCCGCTCGCTGGGTGAAGCGCTGGACTGGTTGCGCCGTGAGTCTGACCTGCACGACGTGCTGGGCAAGGAGTTCATTACCGTTTATTCCGAAATCAAAGAACTGGAATTTGAAGAGTTCATGAAGGTGATTTCACCTTGGGAACGTGAACATCTGTTATTACATGTATAGCTATTAGACTAATCAGGATAAGCGCTAGAGGCCAATTTATTGTTGAAAAGGACGCGATTGATGAGCACCCCGAACCCCGCCAGCCAGGTGAACACCAAAGATATTCAGGCGCTCGACAGCGCCCATTTCATGCACCCGTTTACCGACCACGGTGACCTTGCCACGCGAGGTGCCCGGGTGATCACCCGGGCCGAGGACGTGTATGTATGGGACTCTGAGGGTGCCAGGTTGTTTGATGCCATGAGTGGCCTGTGGTGTGTCAACGTGGGTTATGGCCGCAAGGCCCTGGCCGACGCAGCCTATGCACAGATGATGTCGCTGCCTTTCTACAACAGCTTTTTCCAGACCACCAATGTGCCGGCGGTCAAACTGGCGGCCAAACTGGCTTCACTGGCACCCAAGGTCGATGGCCGCAGCTTTGAGCATGTGTTCTTTTCGTCGAGTGGGTCTGAGAGCAACGACTCGAACGTGCGTATGGTGCGGCGCTACTGGGATCTCCTTGGCCAGCCGCAGCGCAAGGTGATCATTAGCCGCCACAATGCCTACCACGGCAGCACCATGGCCGGCGCCTCGCTGGGCGGCATGAGTGGTATGCATGCGCAAGGCGACCTGCCCATCCCGAACATCACACATATTGGCCAGCCCTACTTTTTCGAGAACGGCAATCCTGGCGAGACAGCCGACGAGTTCGGTCTGCGTGCGGCGCGCTGGCTGGAAGAAAAAATTCTTGAAACCGGTGCCGACAAGGTGGCTGCCTTCATTGCTGAGCCCATCCAGGGTGCGGGGGGCGTGATTATTCCGCCGGCCACTTATTGGCCCGAGATCCAGCGTATTGTGGACAAATACGGCATCTTGCTGATCAGCGACGAGGTGATTTGTGCCTTCGGTCGTTTGGGCCACTGGTTTGCCTACGAGCGTTTTGGCTACAAACCTGATCTGGTGACCTTTGCCAAGGCCGTGACGAGTGGCTACATCCCGCTGGGCGGTGTCATGGTGGGGGATCGTGTGGCCAAGGTGCTGATTGAAAAGGGCGGCGAGTTCAACCATGGTTACACCTACAGCGGCCACCCGGTGGCGTGCGCGGTGGCATTGGCCAACCTCGAAATCATGGAGACCGAACAACTGCCACAGCGTGTGCTTGGCGAAGCAGGGGCCTACTTTGCCAAGCGTTACGCCGAACTGAACGACCATCCGCTGGTGGGTCTGGCTGAGAACTGCGGCTTTGTGGCAGGGCTGGTGCTGGTGAAGAACAAGCAGACCAAAGAGCGTTTCAAGGAAGACGACGCAGTGGGTATGATCTGCCGCGGCCACTGTTTTCGCAATGGTCTGATCATGCGGGCTGTGGGGGACCGAATGATCATTGCGCCGCCGCTGACCCTGACACATGGTCAGATTGACGAGCTCCTGCAATTGATCCGCAATGCGCTGGATCTGACACTGCAAGACCTTAAGCAGAAGGGTTTGTACTGACAGAAATGGCCGAATAATTTACTGGTCTGGATATTGCTAGCCGTAAACTAGCGACTGGTTCTCACTTTTCCCCCTTTTCGTCTTTTCTATTTGATGGAGTGCTTTTCATGATGAAGAAGTATGTAGCGACTTTTGCGCTGTCGGCGCTGGTGCTGGCGGCCTGCGGTAAGAAAGAGGAGGCACCGGCGCCCGCGCCCGCCGCCGCACCGGTTGCCAGTGCCCCTGCGTCAGCGCCTGCACCAGTACCTGCGGAAGAAAAGGTGCTCAATATCTACAACTGGCCTGACTACATCCCTGAAGGCATGGTGGCCGCGTTCGAAAAAGAAACCGGCATCAAGGTCAATTACGACACTTTCGAGACCAACGAGGCCCTGCACGCCAAACTGGTGGCTGGCAACACGGGCTATGACATCGTGGTGCCGGGCACCGTGTTTGCCAAACCACAAATAGAAGGCGGCCTATTGCAGGCACTGGACAAGGCCCAGATCAAAAACCTGGCCAATCTGGACCCGGCCATCATGGGTGTGCTGGCCAAGGCTGACCCTGACAACAAACATCTGGTGCCGTGGGCCTGGGGCTTCACCACCGTGGGCATCAACAAGACCAAGCTCGAAAAAGCGCTGGGCAAGACACCCATGCCGGAGAACGCGTGGGACCTCGTGTTCAACCCCGAGTACACCAAGAAAGTCAAGGCCTGCGGCATCGCCTACCTGGATTCGCCGACCGAAATTATTCCGGTAGCGCTGCATTACATTGGCAAGGACGCCTACTCCAATGACCCGGCCGATTACAAAGCGGCCGCCGAAATGCTGGCCAAGGTACGCAAAGACGTGCGCCTGTTCAGTTCCACCATGATCGATGACATCGCCGGTGGCAAGGCCTGCGTGGCGATTGGCTGGTCCGGTGACATCAATATTGCGGCGGGCCGTGCAAAAGAGAACAAGTCCAAAGACGTCATTGAGGCGTTGTTGCCGGCAACTGGCGCATTGATGTTTGCCGATACCATGGCCGTGACCAAAGATGCCAAGCACCCCAACAATGCAATGGCCTTCATTGATTTCTACCTCAGGGTTGAGAACGCGGCGCTGATGAGCAACGAGATGAGTTACCCCACCGGTAACAAGGCTGCGATGGACAAGATCAACCCGGAAATCGCTGGCAACAAGACGATTTTTGTCGAGGCTGATTACATGGCCAAGATGATTGCGCCGTCGAGTTTCACCAATGAGGCGCGTGAGGCGATGGCAACCGCCTACAACGCGTTCAAAAAAGGCAAATAAACCCGCGTTAAGAGACTGGCCCGAGGCTGTTTGTACAGGTTGTACAAACAGCCTTTTTTGACAGATTTGAATGACATGGCGCAAGCCTGAGGTGGGCACATGGCTGAGACAGAACCCAGAAAAGACTACCTGGTGACAGAAAAGCTGGTCAAGCGTTTTGATGAAGCGCTGGCCGTTGATGAGGTCAACCTGTCGATCAAGCAGGGTGAGATTTTTGCACTGCTGGGCAGTTCAGGTTGCGGCAAGTCAACCCTGTTGCGTATGCTCGCGGGTTTTGAGCGGCCAAGTTCGGGGCGGATATTGCTCAGCGGGCAAGATGTTGCCGGTCTGGCACCGTATGAGCGGCCCTTCAACATGATGTTCCAGAGTTATGCGCTGTTTCCACATCTGGACATCTGGGAGAACGTGGCGTTTGGCCTCAAACGCGAGGGCCTGCCCAAGGCCGACATCCAGCAGCGGGTGGGCGAGATGCTTGATCTGGTGCAGCTTGGACCCTACGCCAAACGTAAACCGCACCAGCTTTCGGGTGGGCAACAACAACGCGTGGCGTTGGCGCGCAGCCTGGCCAAACGGCCCAAAGTCCTGTTGCTTGACGAACCACTGGGTGCTCTGGACAAAAAACTGCGCGAACAAACCCAGTTCGAATTGGTCAATATCATCGAGAAGGTCGGCGTGACCTGTGTGATGGTCACACACGATCAGGAGGAGGCCATGACCATGGCCAGCCGAATTGCGGTCATGAGCAAGGGGCGGGTGCAGCAGGTGGGCTCACCGCAGGAAATCTACGAATACCCGAAAAATCGCTTCGTGGCAGACTTTATTGGCAGTGTGAACATGCTCGATGGCAAGCTCAGCGTCGACGAACCAGACCATTGTGCGGCGCAGACTGCGATCGGTGAAATCCATGTCGGTCACAGCATCAGCGGTACACTGGGTATGAAGGTGGCCGTGGCCGTGCGGCCAGAAAAGGTCAGCATCGGCAAAACGGCTCCTGCGGGTTTGAGCCGCAACTTGTTTGGCGGGCAGGTCAAAGAGATTGCCTACTTTGGCTCTTACAACACCTACATCGTTGTCACGCCCCAAGGTGTTCGCATGAAGATCACCGAGCCCAACGGCTCACACTTGAATCTGCTGGACATCACCTGGGAAGATCATGTCTTCTTCTGGTGGGATGACACCGACGCCGTGTTGCTGCGTGATTGAAGTCTGGAGGTCGCTGCCATGACAACGCTAGGATTCAAATTGCCCGGACGTCGTTTCGTGATCGGGGTGCCCTTTGCCTGGTTGCTGGTGTTTTTCCTGATGCCCTTCCTGATTCTGCTGTACATCAGCTTTGTCGATATGGGCAACGATATTTCGCCGTTCAAACCGATCTGGGATTCCACCACCGGTTTGCTGAAACTCAAATATGAGAATTATTGGACCATTTTCAGGGCGGAGGATGGTACGGGTGGTTTGTTTCAGACCATCTACATTGAAGCTTACGTGCGATCACTGGTGTATGCGCTGGCAACGGCACTGCTTTGCCTGCTGATCGGTTATCCGTTCTCCTACTTCATTGCGCGTAGTCCCGCCAGTGTGCGGCCTGCCTTGCTGATGATGGTGATGCTGCCGTTCTGGACCTCATTCCTGCTGCGTGTTTACGCCTGGAAAGGCATCTTGGCTGATCAGGGCGTGATCAATCAGGTGCTGATGGGGCTCGGGCTGATCGATGAGCCGATCCAGATGCTGTACACCAACGTGTCGATGTTGGTGGGGATGACCTATGTGTATTTGCCGTTCATGGTGTTGCCACTTTACGCCAATTTGGTCAAGATGGATTTTCGACTGCTTGAGGCCGCTTACGATCTGGGGACAACACCGCTCAAAGCCTTCTGGCTGGTGACCGTACCGCTGTCCAAGGCCGGCATCATTGCCGGATTCATGCTGGTGTTTATCCCATGCGTCGGTGAGTTCGTGATTCCGTCTCTGCTGGGTGGGCCAGAAAACATCATGATCGGGCGTGTGGTGTGGGACGAAATGTTCACCAGCAACAACTGGCCGCGCGCGTCTGCCCTGGCGGTGGTGATGATTGGCCTCATCGTCATTCCTCTGGCAATTTATTACCACTACACCGGCGATGCCGCCGAGCCAAGGCATTAACAAGAGCGCGTGATGAACAACTTCCTGATTCGCTATTTTGGCAAGGCATGGATGGCTTTGACCTTCCTGTTTTTGTACCTGCCACTAATGTTCATGATTGTGTTCTCGTTCAACAGCACACGTCAGGACGCCGAGTTCACCGGTTTCTCGCTGCGCTGGTATGAGGCGCTGACCAAGGACACCAAGATTGTTGAAGGTTTCTGGTTGTCATTGCAGGTGGCCACTTTTTCTGGCATTGCCTCGGCTGTGCTGGCCACTTTTGCTGCATTTGTACTGGTGCGTTACCGGCGTTTTCGGGGGCGCACACTGTTCTCGGGCATGGTCAATGCCCCGCTGGTGATGCCTGAGGTGGTCATCGGCCTGTCCCTGTTGTTGTTGATGGTGGGTATTCAAAATGCGTTTGACTGGCCACAACGCGGTATGTTGACCATTGTGCTGGGGCACACCTTGCTGGGTATGGCCTACGGCATGGTGGTGGTGCAAAGCCGTCTGCTGGAAATGAACCGGTCAATAGAGGAAGCCGCCATGGATTTGGGTGCCAAGCCCTTTCAGGTGTTTTTTCTGGTGACCATGCCCAACATCTTTCAGGCGATCCTGGCGGCGTTCCTGCTGGCATTCACGTTGAGCTTTGACGATGTGGTGATTTCCGAGTTCCTGTCCGGTCCCGGCGTCAACACCTTGCCACAAGTCATCTTTGGTTACGCCCGCCGAGGCATCAACCCCACCATCTACGCCGCCGCGACCTTGCTGATTGTTTCGGTCACTTTGGTTGTCATTGCTTACAGCGTTTGGGTAGCAAGACAAACGCGCCGACGCGAACGCGAAATCGCTGCGGCAACCCGGGCTGAGTTGGCCGCGCTGCAACCCAAATAAACTGCTGATTGGCCGGTTGCAGCGGCCAATGCGCCAACAAGACTCATAGTCAGGAGATCACGCATGAGCGAAACCTACGACGGCCGCGCCTTCATCAACGGTGCGCGCACCCCGGCCATTGGCCAACTCACTTTCGACTGCATCTCGCCAGTTGATGGCCGCCTGCTGACCCAGGTGGCACGTTGTACCGAAGCCGACATTGACGCTGCCGTGGCCGCTGCCCGCGCCGCGTTTGAAGACAAGCGCTGGTGCGGCATGCCTCCCGCTGCGCGCAAGCGCGTGATGATCAAATTTGCTGACCAGTTGCTGATCCACGCCGAAGAGCTGGCGCTGATGGAAACGCTGGACATGGGCAAACCCATCAAGTATTCAAAAGCCGTTGATGTCAACAGTGCTGCCAACTGCATCCGCTGGTATGGCGAGGCGGTAGACAAAATCTACGATGAAATCGCCCCCACCGCCAGCACCGCGCTGGCGCTGATCACGCGTGAACCGATGGGTGTGGTCGGTGTGATCGTGCCGTGGAACTACCCGATGATCATGGCCGCCTGGAAGATCGCACCAGCCCTGGCCGCTGGTAATTCGGTGGTGCTTAAACCCAGTGAAAAGTCCCCTTTGACCGCGCTGCGCCTGGCTGAGCTGGCCATCGAGGCCGGCATTCCGCCCGGGGTGTTCAATGTCGTTCCTGGCTATGGTCCAGAGGCCGGCTCGCCGCTGGCGCTGCACATGGACGTCGACTGCATCGGTTTTACCGGCTCCACCCGTGTCGGCAAGCAAATCCATGTGATGGCTGGGCAAAGCAACCTCAAACGCGCTTGGACCGAACTCGGTGGCAAGTCGCCCAACATCGTGTTTGCCGACTGCCCTGATCTGGACAAGGCGGTGGAAGCCGCCGTCGGCAGCATCTTCTTTAACCAGGGCGAGAGCTGCAATGCACCGTCGCGCCTGTTTGTCGAAGCCAGCATTCAGGAGCAGTTTCTGGAGAAAGCCGTGGCCTTGGCCCCCAAATTTGCCCCTGCCAACCCGCTCAACCCCGACACCATCATGGGTGCCATCGTCGATAAAACCCAAATGGACACTGTGCTGCGCTATGTCGAAAGTGGCAAATCCCAAGGTGCCAGCCTGCTGTATGGTGGTGAACAGGCTTTGAGTGAGACCGGTGGCTGTTATGTGCAACCTACCATCTTTGCCGGTGTCAAGCCAGAGATGAAAATATGCTGTGAAGAGATTTTTGGCCCGGTGTTGTCGGTGATGGGGTTCACTGATGCTGCCGAAGTGGTGAGACAGGCTAACGCCAGCATGTATGGCTTGCAGGCGGCGGTGTGGACACGGGACATCAACCGCGCCCACGGTATTGCCCGTGCGCTTCGTGCGGGTACGGTACACGTCAATCAGTACGATGAAGACGACATCACAGTGCCGTTTGGTGGCTACAAGCAAAGCGGGGTAGGGCGCGACAAATCCCTGCACGCGTTTGACAAATACACTGAGACCAAGACCACCTGGATTCGTATCGATTCGCCGGTATAGCCTGATGACGAGAAAAGGCTTGTTGCTGACGCCCAAGCGGTGGAGCAGATTGGGTGAGCAGAATTGGGGTCGGATCCCCATTCGGCCCAGCATAGTCGATTTCGTCGCAGCACTATCCCCGAATGGGGCTCTGACCCCAATTCCGCGGCCATACCAACCCCGCAAAGTACTGCATATTACATAGCTGCTAGCGCTTTCCTGATAAGCGCTAGAGCCCTAATTAACCATGAATTCCTACGAAAAAACCATCACCGATTTCAAGGCGCAGGGCATCCACTCCATCCTCACCCAGTTCTGCGACCTGCACGGCGTGG
Source organism: Rhodoferax sp. (assembly GCA_018061265.1). Classification (GTDB taxonomy): domain Bacteria; phylum Pseudomonadota; class Gammaproteobacteria; order Burkholderiales; family Burkholderiaceae_C; genus Rhodoferax. Next base: position 49,346 of record JAGOUM010000010.1, read on the forward strand.
CCAAGGGCAAGCTAGTGCCGCTGGATAACCTGCGCGAGTGGGTTGAAAGCGGTGCCGGCTTTGCCGGCCCCAGCATCTGGGGCACCGGGCTAGGGCGCTTTGGCAATCGTAGCGAATACTATGGCCGGGTGCAGGTGCACAGCCTGCGCCCGCTGCCCTTCATGCCAGGCGTTGCGCACGCTGTATGCGATGGGTATGCAGGCGGTGAGCCGCTGGAGACCTGCTCGCGCCAGTTGCTCAAGCGCCAGTTGCAGCGGCTCAAAGCGCGCGCCTGGACGCTGTGGGTGGGAATTGAACCCGAGTTTTTCCTGCTGAAAAAAGACGCATCAGGTCATTGGGTGGGTGCCGACCCGCAGGACCAACTGGACAAACCGTCATACGACCTCAAAGCCATTCACCGCAACCACGCCTTTCTGGACGATATGCGCGAAATCCTGACGCAACTAGGGTTCGAGCTACAGCAGATGGACCATGAAGATGCCTGCGGCCAGTATGAAATCAATTACAAGTTTGACGAGGCGCTGGCGGCGGCAGACCGCTTCATGCTGTTCAAGATGACGGCACACGCAGTGGCCGAGCGGCATGGCGCGGTGTTTAGCTGCATGCCCAAACCCTTTGCCAACGCACCAGGCAGTGGTCTGCACTTTCACTTGAGCATCACCAATGCCAAAGGCAAGCCAGTGTTTACCGACCTGGCTGACCCGCTGCAGCTCAGCGACAAGGCTTACCAATTCATTGCTGGGCTGCTGCAGCACGCTGATGCCCTGTGCGCCTTATGCGCACCGACCGTCAATAGCTACAAGCGCCTAGCGGTCAGCCAAAGTGCATCGGGCACCACTTGGTCGCCGGTATGGAAGACTTTTGGCGACAACAACCGCACCTGCCTGGTGCGCACGGTGGCTGGGCGCATGGAACTGCGCCTGCCTGATCCGTCTTGCAACGTGTACGCTGCCATTGCAGCCACGTTAGCCGCTGGGCTGGAAGGCATCGAGAAACAATTGCATGCCCCGGCTGCCTGCACTGAAGACCTGTATGAGCGCTTTGCCAGTGGCCAGCCCATGCCGGCACGCCTGCCCGCTGACTTGGGTCAAGCCGTGAAAGCGCTGGCCAGCGATCAGGTGATGCAAGAGGCGATTGGCCCAGAATTTTGCCAACAGTTTATTGCGCTTAAACGACAGGAGTGGAGTAGTTATTGCCAGCAGGTCAGCGCTTGGGAGTTGCAGCGTTACGCCGATGCGTTTTGAGATTTTGAATCGCAAGCTTGTCATTTCACAATACGATAAGTTGATGGATTTGGTATTGCCAATTTTTCTTATCATGAAAAACAAAAAACCGCATTGCAAAATGAATAACTTAACGTGTTGTTTTAAAACGCAATAATAAAAGTCTTATATAAGACACAAGAGAGACTTTAGGTCTTCTATAAGACTAGAATACAAGTCATGGCAACGGTGCAGTCATCGCGCCCAAGCCGCTTGTTTCAACCAACCTAGGAGTTCTCTCATGACCCAAATGACCCGCGAGCAACAAATTGCAGCCCTGGAAAAAGACTGGGCCACCAACCCCCGCTGGAAAGGTATCAAGCGCGGCTACAGCGCCGCTGACGTGGTGCGTCTGCGTGGCAGCATGCCTATTGAGCACACCTTGGCCAAGCGTGGCGCTGAAAAGCTGTGGGATCTGGTCAATGGCGGTGCCAAAAAAGGCTACGTCAACGCCTTTGGTGCCATCACCGCCGGCCAAGCCATGCAGCAAGCCAAAGCCGGCCTCGAAGCCGTGTACCTATCAGGCTGGCAAGTTGCCGCGGACGGCAACACGTCTGAAACCATGTACCCGGACCAGTCGCTGTACGCCTACGACTCGGTGCCATCCATGGTGCGTCGCATCAACAACACCTTCAAGCGCGCCGACGAAGTGCAATGGTCGCGCGGCGTCAATGTTGGTGACAAAGAATTCATCGACTACTTCCTGCCGATTGTGGCCGACGCTGAAGCGGGTTTTGGCGGCGTGCTCAACGCGTTCGAGCTGATGAAGAACATGATTGCCGCCGGTGCGGCTGGCGTTCACTTTGAAGACCAGCTGGCTGCCGTCAAGAAGTGCGGCCACATGGGTGGCAAGGTGCTGGTGCCCACCAGCGAAGCCGTTGAAAAGCTGATCTCGGCCCGTTTTGCCGCCGACGTGATGGGCACGCCTACCATTGTGCTGGCCCGCACCGATGCCGAAGCCGCCAACCTGCTCACCAGCAACCATGACGCGAACGACAAACCCTTCCTGACCGGTGAGCGCACCCCGGAAGGTTTCTACCGCGTCAAGAACGGCCTGGAGCAAGGCATCAGCCGTGGTGTGGCTTACGCCCCCTACGCCGACCTGGTGTGGTGCGAGACTGGCGTGCCAGACATCGGTTTTGCCCGTGAATTCGCCCAGGCCGTGCTGGCTGCCTGCCCTGGCAAGCTGCTGTCGTACAACTGCTCGCCGTCGTTCAACTGGAAGAAGAACCTCAACGACAGCCAGATCGCCTCGTTCCAGGAAGACCTGTCGGCACTCGGCTACAAGTACCAATTCATCACCTTGGCCGGTATCCATATCAACTGGTACAACACCTTCCAGTTTGCCAAAGCCTACGCTGGCGGCGAAGGTATGAAGCACTACACCCAGATGGTGCAAGAACCCGAATTTGCCGCACGCGAACAAGGCTACACCTTTGTGTCGCATCAGCAGGAAGTGGGCGCAGGCTACTTTGACGACGTGACCACGGTCATCCAGGGTGGCTCGTCATCGGTGAAGGCTCTCACTGGTTCTACTGAAGAAGAGCAGTTTCACTGAAATGGCAGTCCGGCGGTTGCAGTGATCTGAACCGCTGATGCCAATTGATCAGGCTACCCGAGGAGGGTGAGGCTGGCAGCTCGCAAGGGCGGCCAGCTTTTATTGATTGAAGATGCCGGGGTCAAGGCTTGTCCAGCCTGCCGGGCCTTATCCGTCCAGATTAATTTGTTTGATCAATGCCTGGAGTACCTCTTCCGCCTGGATGTTTTCGACCTGGCAGGTACCCGCGGCGTTGTGGCCGCCGCCGCCGTACTTCAGCATCAACTCGCCAACATTGGTTTTGCTGCTGCGATCGAGAATGGACTTGCCGGTGGCAAACACCGTATTCTGTTTTTGCACCCCCCACATCTGGTGAATGGAGATGTTGCATTGCGGGAACATGGCGTAAATCATGAAGCGATTGACCGCAAAAATGGTGTCTTCCGCACGCAGGTCAAGCACCACCAGATTTCCATGGACCGTCGCGCACCGGGTAATCTGCTCCCGTCCCTTGAGCTCATGATCCCGGAATAACTCGACCCGTTCAACAACATCGGGCAATTTCAGTATCTCATCGATACCGTGATGGCGACAGTACTCAATCAGGTCCATCATCAACTGATAGTTGCTCACGCGAAACTGCCTGAATCGACCCAGACCGGTACGAGAATCCATCAGGTAGTTCAGCAGCACCCAATCAGTCGGTGCCAGTATTTCGTCGCGGCTGAACTGGGCTGAGTCGGCTTTGTCCACTGCCAGCATCATCTCCTCACTGATGCCCGGAAACGCCCTGGCTCCGCCGTAATAGTCGTACACCACCCGCGCTGCAGAGGGCGCATGTGCCGAAATGATGTGGTTGCTGCGTTCACCTGTGTTGCGCAAAGTCTCGGACTCATGGTGGTCAAACGACAGGTGCGCCGCAGCGACATACGGCAGATTGGTGGTGATATCCCGCGGGGTAATTTCAACTTTGCCATCCTGCATGTCTTTGGGATGAACAAACTTGATCTCATCAATCATGTCCAGATCCTTGAGCAGCACCGCGCAGACCAGCCCATCAAAATCACTGCGGGTTACGAGACGAAATTTGCTTTGGCTCATGGAAGTCCTTTGTTTGGCAATGGTGAAACTGCACGCGGTTTTGAAAGTGTAGGCCTGACTCAAATCCTAACTCAAAATTTCAGCCCTGCTGGTCTTCTTTGCGCGGCTTCCTGCCAGTCAGCGCCTTTTGATTTGGGTTGGGTCGTAAAGGGCCAAGCAGCAATACCCCAGCTGACTACGGTTAAAATCTCTCCACTTCAGATTAGTAAGAGCGAGAAAGGCATCCTGGTTATGACACCGCGAACGACACGGCAGTTTTTATAAGAATAAGGCCGTTGCCCGCGTGCCTTATGCGCGCAAAGCTCTTGATAATGTAGTAAAAACGCGGACAGACCCGCGTTTTTTTTTGTTCGTTTCCCCAACCCATTCCAGATCATCATGGTTCAAATTACGCTCCCAGACGGTTCGCAACGCGACTTCCCCGCAGCGGTTACAGTGGCCGAAGTTGCCGCCTCCATCGGTGCCGGCCTTGCCAAAGCAGCCTTGGCAGGAAAAGTTGATGGCAAGATGGTCGACACCAGTACCCTGATCGAATCCGATGCCTCTCTGGCAATCATCACGGCCAAAGATACCGATGGGCTGGAGATCATTCGACACTCGACAGCGCACTTGCTGGCCTATGCGGTCAAAGAGCTGTTTCCCAAAGCGCAGGTCACGATCGGCCCAGTGATCGAAAACGGCTTTTTTTATGACTTTTCGTTTGAGCGTCCGTTCACCATGGACGATTTGGCCTCGATTGAAAAGCGCATGGCCGAGCTTGCCAGCAAGGACGAACCCATCTTGCGTCGCGTGCTGCCGCGTGACGAAGCGGTCGCCTATTTCAAAGGTCTGGGCGAGCATTACAAGGCCGAGATCATTGCCAGCATTCCCGTCAATGAGGATGTCAGCCTGTACCGCGAAGGCACTTTTGAAGACTTGTGCCGCGGGCCCCACGTACCCAGCACCGGCAAGCTCAAACACTTCAAGCTGATGAAAGTGGCCGGTGCCTACTGGCGCGGCGACCATCGCAACGAGATGTTGCAACGGATTTATGGCACAGCCTGGGCTAGCAAAGATGATTTGGCAGCCCATCTCACCATGCTCGAGGAGGCCGAAAAGCGTGATCACCGCAAACTGGGCCAGCAGCTTGATTTGTTTCACATTGATGATCACGCGCCTGGTGTGGTGTTCTGGCATCCCAAGGGCTGGGCGGTGTGGCAGGCGGTGGAGCAATACATGCGCCAGGTGTACCGTGACAACGGCTATCAGGAAGTCAAAGGTCCGCAGTTGCTCGACAAGTCATTGTGGGAAAAGACCGGACACTGGGAGAAATACCGCGACAACATGTTCACCACTGAAAGCGAAAAGCGGGAATATGCCCTCAAGCCGATGAACTGCCCAGGGCATATCCTGATATTCAAGCAGGGTATCAAGAGCTACCGGGACCTGCCGCTGCGTTATGGTGAATTTGGTCAATGTCATCGCAATGAGCCCTCGGGCGGGTTGCATGGCATCATGCGGGTGCGTGGTTTCACCCAGGACGACGGGCATATCTTCTGTACCGAAGACCAGATCCTGAAAGAATGTGCCGACTACACCGCCCTGCTGCAAAAGGTCTATGCAGATTTTGGGTTCAAAAACATCATTTACAAGATCGCCACACGTCCCGAGAAGCGTATCGGCTCAGACGAAAGCTGGGACAAGGCGGAGCACGCCTTGATGGAAAGCCTGCGAGCGTCGGGGTGCGAATTTGAGATTACCCCGGGTGAAGGTGCCTTCTACGGCCCAAAAATCGAATACACCCTCAAAGACGCCATTGGCAGGCAGTGGCAATGCGGCACGATCCAGGTCGACTTTTTCATGACGGAGCGGCTTGATGCCGAGTATGTGGGTGAGGACGGTGCCCGTCATCGCCCGGTCATGCTGCACCGCGCCATTGTTGGCAGCCTGGAGCGGTTCATCGGGATCCTGATCGAAGAAACGGCGGGAGCGTTGCCGACATGGTTGGCTCCGGTGCAGATCGCGGTGCTCAATATCACCGATGCACAAGCCGAATACGCCCGTGGTGTCGCCAAAACGCTGCAAAATCAAGGGTTTAGGGTTGATCTCGATCTGAGGAACGAGAAAATCACGTATAAAATACGTGAGCATTCAATGCAAAAGCTGCCGTATCTGCTCATCGTGGGTGACAAAGAAATGGCTTCTGGTGCCGTTGCGGTGCGCGCCCGGGGTGGACGAGACCTTGGCGTGATGTCGGTGGAGGACTTTTTGCAAGAAGCCACATCAGACATTGCCCGAAAATCCAACTCTTGAATCATACAGAGACAGTTCTGTGATTGAGGCTTGCGCTGCGCGGATTATTGCTGCAATTTTTGTAGTTTTATTGTGAAGGATTAAGTCATCGCTACCGAATTTCGTGATCGCCGTCAGCGCGAAGAACGTAAACACCGATTAAATCGGGAGATCATGGTGCCAGAGGTTCGCCTCTCTGGCGTGGAAAACGAACCGCTGGGTGTCGTCAGCATCAATGATGCGTTGCGTATGGCGGGTGAGTTGGACGTTGATCTGGTTGAAATCGCAGCAACTGCGACGCCACCCGTTTGTCGTTTGATGGATTACGGCAAGTTCAAGTACCAGGAACAGAAAAAGGCAGCTGAAGCGAAGGCCAAGCAAACTGTGATCGACATCAAGGAGATCAAGTTCCGGCCTGGTACCGATGATGGTGACTACAACATCAAGATGCGCAATATCAAGCGCTTTCTGTCAGAAGGTGACAAGTGCAAGATTACGCTGAGATTTCGCGGGCGTGAAATTACTCACCAGGACCTCGGCATTGCCTTGTTGAACCGGATTCGTGACGAGTTGGGCGATACGATTGTGGTCGAGCAGTTTCCCAAACTCGAGGGGCGGCAGATGATCATGATGATTGCGCCGGGTCGCAAGAAGCAACAGGCGGCCAAGGTGAGTGCGCCTGAACAGGCAGCGGTTGCCTGACGGGCAGACTGGTTTTCTTTGACTCGAGAACCAAGAACAGGTTGAAGCGGTAGTTGGACCTCTCAAGGGTGTTTCTACTGCATCAAGGGTAGCTGGGTTTATACCAGCGACCAAAAGTGGACAACTCGTTTGTTCACTCAGAAGTGGCTCGGGGCCATCAAGGCTGCAAGTTGTTTGCAGACGCCTCACGAGCACAATGTAAAAGGAGCATGCAAATGCCCAAAATGAAGACCAAGAGCGCGGCGAAGAAACGCTTCCGCGTCCGTCCAGGTGGCACCGTGAAACGCGGTCAAGCCTTCAAACGTCACATACTGACCAAGAAGACCACCAAAAATAAACGCCATCTGCGTGGTGCAACGGCTGTTCATGAGACCGATATGGGTCGCATGGCACAGATGCTGCCCGGCCGTGGTCTTTGATTAACGACGAACAAGGAGTACTCACATGCCTCGCGTCAAACGTGGTGTAACGGCTCGCGCCCGCCACAAAAAAGTTCTGGCCCTTGCAAAAGGCTTCCGCGGTCGTCGTGGTAATGTTTTCCGGGTCGCCAAAGAAGCGGTCATGAAAGCAGGGCAATATGCCTACCGTGACCGTCGTACCAAAAAACGTGTCTTCCGTCAGTTGTGGATTGCCCGTATCAATGCCGCTGCGCGTCAGTGTGGCATGACCTACAGCCAGTTCGCCAACGGGCTGAAGAAAGCCTGTATCGAGATTGACCGCAAGGTACTGTCTGACATCGCCGTGCATGACATGGCGGCGTTTGCCGGTATCGTGGCGCAGGTCAAGGCCAAACTGGCGGCTTGAGAAAAGCCAGGTGTGCTAATTAAAAAATAGCAAGCTTGGCTATAAAGACAAGGGCTAGAGCTTGAAAAAGCCCTAGCCCTTTTTCCTTTGAACCGAATTAAATCTCTATGAACGACCTACAGACTGTTGTCGACGCCGCCTGTGCGGCCTTCGAATTGTCACAAACGCCCGCTGATCTGGAGAACACCAAAGCCCTCTACCTGGGCAAATCCGGCCGGATCACCGAGCTGATGAAGGGTCTGGCAGCGCTGTCGGTCGACGAGAAAAAAACCCGTGGTGCGGCCATCAACTTGGCCAAACAAGGAATAGAGGCCGCCTTGACCGCGCGCCGACAGGCACTGGCGGAGGCCGAACTGCTGGCTCAGTTGCGGGCCGAGGCGCTGGATGTCACCCTACCCGGGCGTCCCCGCACAGTCGGCGGTCTGCACCCCGTGTCGCTGACATTGGAGCGTATCGAGGCGATTTTTGGCTCAATGGGTTTTGAAGTCGCTCAAGGCCCCGAGATCGAGTCTGACTGGTTCAACTTCACCGCGCTCAACACGCCCGAAGACCACCCGGCGCGCTCCATGCACGACACCTTTTATGTGGAAGGCGGCACCGAGACCGCACCCAATCTGCTGCGCACCCACACCAGCCCGATGCAGATTCGCCACGCAGTGCAGCATGTCAAAAAGCACCGCCGGCAGATCGAAGGCAGCGACGCAGCAAACGGCTTGTTTTCCGGTGACATGCCTGAGATTCGCGTGATTGCCCCGGGGCGCACTTACCGCGTCGATAGCGATGCCACGCATTCGCCCATGTTTCACCAGTGTGAAGGCCTGTGGGTGGGTGAGAACGTCAGCTTCAAGGACCTGAAGTTTGTCTTCACCGACTTTTGCCGTACCTTTTTTGAAAACCCCGACCTGGTGCTGCGCTTTCGACCGAGCTTTTTCCCGTTCACCGAACCCAGTGCCGAAATTGATATCCAATTTCCCAGTGGGCCGCTGGCTGGCCGCTGGCTTGAAGTGGCCGGCAGTGGCCAGGTGCATCCCAACGTGATTCGCAATATGGGCCTCGACCCAGAGCGTTATATTGGCTTTGCGTTTGGCATGGGGCCGGACCGGCTGACCATGCTGCGTTATGGTGTCAACGACTTGCGCCTGTTCTTTGATGGTGACATCCGTTTTCTGTCGCAGTTCCGCTGAGTCCGAACTGCACTGATGCCCTGTATCACCCTGTCTGACCTGATTGAACAATTATGCAATTCCCTGAATCCTGGTTGCGCGAGTTCTGCAACCCGCCCCTGACGACCGCACAACTCTCCGATACCCTGACCATGGCGGGTCTGGAAGTAGAAGAGCTCAAACCCGTCGCACCACCGTTTGCCAACATCGTGGTGGGCGAAATCAAAGAGGCGGTGCAGCACCCCAACGCTGATCGTTTGCGCGTTTGCCAGGTTGATGTCGGCCAGGCAGAACTGCTGACCATCGTCTGTGGCGCACCCAACGCGCGCATCGGCATCAAGGTGCCTTGTGCGCTGGTCGGCGCTGAATTGCCGCCCGGTGACGACGGCAAGCCATTTTTGATCGGCAAAGGCAAATTGCGCGGAGTTGAAAGCTTTGGCATGCTGTGCTCCGCACGCGAACTAAAGTTGTCCGAAGACCACGGCGGTCTGCTCGAACTGGCTGCGAACGTGCCGGTGGGGCAGGACATTCGGCAGACACTGAACCTCGACGACACGCTGTTTACCCTCAAACTCACGCCCAATCTGGCGCATTGCCTGAGTGTCTATGGTGTGGCGCGCGAGTTGTCGGCATTGACCGGCACGCCATTGCAAACTCCGACCTTCCCGGTGACCCAAGTGACCACCAGTGACATCCTGCCGGTGAAGGTCAGCGCGCCCGATTTGTGCGGCCGTTTTTCCGGGCGCATCATTCGCGGTGTCAACCCCAAAGCCGCGACCCCCGGCTGGATGGTGGACCGGTTGGCGCGGTGCGGCCAGCGCAGCGTGACGGCATTGGTCGATATCTCCAACTACGTGATGTTCGAATTTGGCCGTCCATCGCACATTTTTGACCTCGACAAAATCCATGGCGGTCTGAACGTGCGCTGGGGCCAGCCCGGCGAGCAGCTCAAGTTGCTTAACGGCAACACTGTCACGGTGGATGCCCAAGTCGGCGTGATTGCCGACGACACCCAGGTTGAATCACTGGCAGGCATCATGGGTGGCGATGCCACCGCGGTGTCAGACGATACGCAAAACGTCTATGTCGAAGCCGCTTTCTGGTGGCCCCGGGCGATTGCCGGGCGTTCACGCCGCTTCAATTTTTCGACCGATGCCGGGCACCGCTTTGAGCGCGGTGTCGATCCCGAGCTAACGGTTGAACACATCGAGCGCATCACGCAACTCATCATCGACATCTGCGGCACCCCGCAAACCGTGTGCGGCCCGATGGATGACCAGCAAGTCGCCATGCCTGCCGCGCAAACCGTCACCCTGCGCGTGGCGCGCGCCAGCAAAGTGCTGGGCATGCCTTTGAGCCAGACGCAATGCACCAACGCTTTGAGCGGATTGGGTTTGCCCCTGACCGAAGGTGATGGCACCATCACGGTCACGCCGCCTTCGTACCGCTTTGACCTGCAAATCGAAGAAGACCTGATCGAAGAAGTGGCCCGCATGGTCGGCTTCGACAAGCTGCCGCAAACCCCGCCGCAAGCACCCATCACCGCCAAAATCCGCCCCGAGTCCGAACGCAGCGCTTTTGCCGTGCGCCGTGCCGTAGCGGCACTGGGTTACCAGGAAACCATCAACTTCAGCTTTGTTGAAGAACGCTGGGAGCATGAGTTGGCGGGCAACCCCAACCCGATCAAGTTGCTTAACCCGATTGCAAGCCAAATGAGTGTCATGCGCTCATCTCTGTTGGGTTCATTGCTACAGGTATTGAAGTTCAACCAGGATCGAAAAGCGCCTCGGGTGCGGGTGTTTGAAATCGGGCGCGTGTTCTTGCGTGATGCGTCGGTGCTCAGCACAGACACCACTGTCAACGGCTTTCATCAACCCATGCGCTTGGCTGGACTTGCCACAGGTGCCGCTCTGGCACCGGATTGGGGTGTCAAGGACCGTCCGATTGACTTTTACGACGTGAAGGGTGATATCGAGGCGCTGCTTGCACCTTTACCGCTTAGCTTTGTGCCAGCCCAGCACCCAGCCATGCACCCGGGACGTTGCGCACAGATTCAGATCGATGGTCACCCGATCGGCTACGTGGGCGAGTTGCACCCCAAATGGCGCCAAAGTTATGAACTGGTCCAGGCACCTGAGTTGTTTGAACTTGAGCTTGACGCAGTTCTGGCGCGAAAGGTGTCTGCTTTTAAATCCGTGCCCAAGTTTCAAGCAGTTGAAAGGGACATCGCGGTGATGGTCGATGAACGGGTCACCCATGCAGCGCTGTTGCAGGCCATCTGGTCGGCTCCACTGGACGGTGTCTTGCGTGATGCGTTGTTGTTTGATATTTACCGACCCAAACTTGCCGAAGGTCAAACGACACCGGCCAATGAAAAGAGTATGGCGGTGCGCCTGACGCTGAACGGCAAAGATGCCGCGCTGACCGAGGGACAAATCGAATCCAGTGTCGCTGCAGTGATTGCGGCGTTATCGCAACAGGTTGGCGCTCGTCAGCGAGTCTGAGTCGCTGTCAATTCGCTGAGCATGAACGAGGAGTTCTCATGAACATTGCGGTGGATACCCTTGAGACCCCGGCCTTGACCAAGGCCCAGCTCGCCGAGATGCTGTTTGAGCAGATCGGCCTGAACAAGCGTGAATCAAAAGACATGATCGACGCTTTTTTTGACTTGGTGGCCCATAGCCTGGTTGAGGGGCATGACGTCAAGATCACCGGCTTTGGAAATTTTCAGATTCGTACCAAAGCACCCCGACCGGGGCGTAACCCGCGCACTGGCGAGCCGATCCCGATCGAAGCGCGGCGGGTCGTTACCTTTCATGCCAGCCAAAAGCTCAAAGAGCAAATTCAGGAGCAGGATGATCACGCTTCGCGACTGTTGCCCTGAACCCTAATCGCTTGAAAATTTTCCTTCCCCTGGTCTTTACACTGTCAGTGGACTTGGAGTAACCTGCAAGTTTGCGCAGCATTTGCACCCATGTCCATGGAGAACCCTCTCCCCTCTATCCCGGCCAAACGTTATTTCACCATTGGTGAAGTGGGGGACCTATGTGGTGTCAAGCCTCATGTACTTCGATATTGGGAGCAAGAATTCACGCAGCTGCGGCCGATGAAGCGACGTGGTAACCGTCGCTACTACCAGCACCACGAGGTACTGATGATCCGGCGAATCCGTGACCTGCTGTACGACCAGGGCTTTACGATCAGCGGCGCGCGCAACAAGATGCAGGAGTTGCTGCAAAGTGGCACCGACCGGGTTCCCGGTATGCAAAGTCTCGATGATGGTTCTCAAGGCAGTGATGGTGAAGCACTGGCATCTGCCGATTTTGCTGAAACAGACCCCGATCTGACCATCGTGCAACTGTCTAGCCCTTGGCAGCAGATACAGCGGGAGCTCTTCGAAATCAGGGACTTACTGGCTGTGGCTGGATAAAAATCACCGCAGCTGACGGCTATAATCGCGCTCTTCGGTGTGTGGCGCAGCCTGGTAGCGCACTTGCATGGGGTGCAAGGGGTCGAAGGTTCGAATCCTTTCACACCGACCAACAGACAGTACAAAGGCCATCAAGGACATATTCTTGGTGGCCTTTTTCATTGGGCCAGCGTTCAATTCCAGTTCAACAGGGTACAGAGGCCGGCATTTTCAGTCGGACCAAAACGGGGGAACATAAGGGGGAACCAACTGGCCAAAGGTGCCGACGTGGTCCAGTTCAAGCCAGCATGAATTCATCCTTGTACCTCAAGGGCGGCTACTGGCTTATACTTGAACAACTTTGAGTACAACTAACGTCATTCACCATCATGAAAGTCATCACCTATTCCGAAGCCCGTGGTTCGTTGAAGTCTGTACTCGATGGCGTGCATGATGATGCGGACGTGACGGTCATCAGCAGGCGCGATGGTGCCGATGCAGTGGTGATGTCTCTTGACCACTATCAGAGCATCATGGAAACGATGCACCTGCTATCCACTCCAGCCAATGCGGCGCATATTGCCAAGTCAATCGCCCAACACAAAGCAGGCAAGGCCACACGTCGCGAATTAACCAAGGTTTGAAGCATGGCCCGATCCATTCGGTTTACGCCGGCGGCATGGGATGACTACACCTACTGGCAGGGGCAAGACAAAAAGACCTTGAAGCGCATCAACGTGCTGATTGACGCGACGGCGAGCGACCCATTCGCAGGCATTGGCAAGCCTGAACCGCTGCTGGGCACGATGGCGGGATATTGGTCACGCAGGATTGATGCAATTCACCGCCTGGTGTATGCGGTGGACGACATGGATCTGGATGTGATCGCCTGCCGTGGGCATTACGACGCTTGACATTTTTTGGCCACACCTAGCCTGAGGCTGATACCTGTGGCCGAAAAACAGGTTGCCCCTGACCTGTTTGGCGCTGGTTCATTCTCAGTGCGTGTAGGGGAACGGGTATGTTGGCACCAACCAGATTTGGCCAGCGGCCGATCCGTGAACTGGCCACAGTAACTTCTGCATCACACTTGTCGCGTCAGAGCATTAAAAATAACGGCAGAATAGGGCTATGGTGACCGATAGTTCAGTAACCGACATCGTCTTGGGTGACCAGGTCTGTTTCACCCAGGAGCGACTTTCCATGTTGACGCCTGGTGACCGAAAGCGTCTGGAAGGGCGCGTCGGTGTGGTTGAAGGGTATTGGGGTTTCACAAAGAAACTGACCGTCTCCTTCCCGCGTGACGCTGGCCGACCTCTGTTGCGCATTTTGAGTGTTGATCCGCGACAACTTGAGCGTGTCGCCGAGTCAGTTGCCACTGAGCCCGAAATGGCCACTGACAACTTGTGCGAGTCCAAACTGTCGCAGGACGATACCGATGCACTTTTTGGCTGAAGATATGCGGCCAACGACCCAAGGGCAAACTATGGCCACTTTTCAATTTCCCGGGCTGAGTCGACTATGAATCGGCGCAAGCCATTTCAACTATCAATGCTCGATCTGGTGGCCGTGCGCGAAGGTGGCACTGTGGCCAACGCGCTGGCGCTTTCTTTGCGCACGGCGCGCCATGTCGAGTCCTTAGGTTTCAAGCGGTACTGGCTGGCAGAACATCACAACATGACCGGTATTGCCAGTTCCGCGACCGCGGTGCTGGTAGGGCATATTGCTGGTGGCACAAAAAGTATGCGGGTTGGATCAGGTGGCATCATGTTACCCAATCATGCCCCCTTGGTGGTGGCCGAAGCGTTTGGAACACTGGCTGAGTTGTATCCGGGACGTATTGATCTGGGCCTGGGCCGGGCGCCTGGGACAGATCGGGCGACCATGCGGGCCTTGCGTCGTGATCGGGTCGAGACCGAGCAGGATTTTCCGCGTGATGTGGCAGAGTTACAGCGCTTGCTTGGCCCGGTGCAGCCCGGCCAAGGTATTGTTGCCATGCCGGGTGCCAACACCCAGGTGCCGATCTGGTTGCTGGGATCGAGCTTGTTCTCGGCGCAACTGGCGGCTGAGCGTGGATTGCCCTACGCCTTTGCGGCCCATTTGTAAGCAAGCGGCAAAGGCATCTTGCACCGAGTCAAAATTCTTAAGACGATCGTGTCCACTTCAAAACAGGTGGACACATGCACACTTCAAGATCAGAAATTCAAATGCCGATGGCCGGACGG